>JBOGEU010000729.1:0-1006 GCA_050741995.1 Acidimicrobiia bacterium
CGAGTTCTGCGACCGGGCGATGTGGATGGAGCGGGGCCTGGTCAAGGAAATCGGCCCCGCCGACGAGGTCGTGGAGCACTACCGCGCCGCAGTGGCGGCGGGAACGTGACGTCCGCCCCGCGCCCGCCGATCCCTGTCGGCAACAGGTTCAGCGTGCCTCGGCGCCTCCGGCCCTTCGTCGCATCGACGGTCTATCTGGTGATCGGTCTCTTCGCTCTGTCCACTCTCCTTTCGGTGAGCATTTTCCCGGTCATCACCAACGACAGTCTCACCTACATCGACTACGCCGACAGTCTGGGCACTCACGGGCTGGTGCACGCCGGTTATCGCCAGTTCGGCTATCCGTTGTTCATAGCACTGGGAGGTGTCGGGTCGTCGATCCTGGGCGTGGAACCGCTGCTCACCATTGCGATCTTGCAGAGGCTGCTCTTGGCGACCGGGCTGGGCTATGCCATATGGCTGTGGCGATGGTGGTCGGCGCCGGTCGTAGTGCTCGTTCTTAGCGCGGAGACCATTGCCTACACCAACCTTCTGCTGACCGAAGGGCTCTCCTTGCCGTTGGCCCTGTTGATCGGATGTGCCACGGCTCATTTCTTCAAGCTGCGAGCGGGCCAGAGCCTGGATTCCTCGCCCAGGCTTGCCATGACTCTCGCAGTGGTCGTGGCGGCTCTCGCCCTCGCCCTCTCGTCGATCAGATTCCCGTTTGCCGTATTTGGAATCTGTCCCTTGCTGGTCCTCATTGGCGCCAGAGGCACCACCATCGCCAGAAGGGCCTCGATCGTCTTTGGTGTCTATCTGGCCCTGTCGATCTCGCTGGTCGGTCTTGTCAGCGCCGAGAACTTCACCGAGTACGGAGACTTCTCCCCGAGCACGCGCGGTGCCCGTACGGAGTATTGGGCGGCATGGTCAGTGGTGTTCAAACTCGAGCCCGGCAATGGCTCAGATCCCAGGCTGAGTGAGTACTGGGACGACGGGACCCCCTACGGCTTCGTTCGAGAGGTCGAAG
>JBOGEU010000730.1:0-1145 GCA_050741995.1 Acidimicrobiia bacterium
CGGAGAGCGGTTCTACTTCCAGCGCACAGGGGAGAAAGACCGCAGCGAACAGCCCGTCGAGACCCTGGATACGGTCGAGGACCAATTGGTGGAGTTCGCCGCCAATGTCCGCAACGGATCGCCACCCGAGACCGGTGGCCCCGAAGCACTGGAAGCGGTCGCCATCCTCGAGGGGATCATCGAGAGCGCAGCCACAGGTCAAGCCGTCGACCTCGACGAGGTGAGGGCGCGTACCTGAGGTACATGGCGCCATATCTGGCGCCGATCGAACAAAGAAGTCTATTCCGTCCCCTTCGCCAGCTTTCTCCGTCCCCGCAGCGTCACTATTGACGCTACGTACCTCAGGTAAGGTTTGTACCCGGCCCATGAGAGGGGTGTAACCGGGTCCGGTGAGAGCGGGTCGAGTTGGGATCCGCCGGTAACCTGAGTCTGCCCTTTTCATTTTGGGGGGTGGTGTAACCGGAAGCACGGCAGGTTTTGGTCCTGTAAGAGCGGGTTCGAGTCCTGCCCCCCCAGCGTCAGCCACTGAGAGGTCACGCTTGCCAATCCATGCCGTCATCCTCGCCGCCGGTCAGGGGAAGAGAATGATGTCCGACCTGCCAAAGGTGGCGCACAGGGCTGCGGGGCGGTCACTCATCGGCTGGGTGCTCGAGGCGGTTCGCCGACTCGAGCCGGCGAGCACCGTCGTGGTGGTCGGTCACGGGGCGGATCGGGTCGACCCTCATCTCCCGGAAGGCGTCATCTCCGCGGTGCAGAGCGAGCAACTCGGGACCGGGCATGCCACACGGATCGGGCTCGACGCTCTGACCGAGGTGGCCGCCGACGACACGATCATGGTGCTCTATGGCGACATGCCGCTGCTGACTCCCTCGCTTCTGTCCCGGCTCGTCGACCGCTCTCCGGATGTCGCAGCGCGGTTGGTGACGGCAGTGTTCGAGGATCCCGGCGGGTACGGGCGCGTGATCAGGGACGACCGGGGGCTGGTGGTCGAGGTGGTCGAAGACCGAGACGCTGACCCGGCCCAGAGTGCGATTCGCGAGGTGAACGCCGGGTCCTACGCTTTCCGGGCCGGTGACCTCATCGACGCTTTGGAGGGTGTCTCCAACAAGAATGCCCAAGGCGAGTACTACCTGACAGATGTGATC
>JBOGEU010000731.1:0-2024 GCA_050741995.1 Acidimicrobiia bacterium
CGACTATTTCACCGACGACAACGGTCACATCTTCGAAGGTGGGATCAACCGGCTCCGCGCCGCCGGGATCACCCAAGGATGCAACCCACCAGCCAACAACCGGTTCTGCCCCGACCGGGACATGACCCGGGGAGAGATGGCCGCCATGCTGGCCCGAGCCTTCGACTATCCGGTGTCGAATCAGAACCGGTTCACCGACGACAACGGTCACATCTTCGAAGGAGCCATCCAGAGAATCGCAGCCGCAGGTGTCACAGGCGGCTGCAACCCGCCGACCAACAACCGTTTCTGCCCCGACCAGAAGATCAAACGCGACCAGATGGCCACCTTCCTCACCCGAGCCCTCAACCTCACCTCCAACAAACCACCCGCACGCTGCCCCACCCTGCCGGCCGACGACATCTGGAACACCCCGGTCGACGGGCTCCCGGCCCACTCCGGGTCGGCGCAATATGTGTCCTCGATCGGCGCCTCGGCCCATCTCCACCCAGACTTCGGCTCCGGGGTGTGGCCACCGGGATCCAACAGCCCGATCGGCATTCCCTACGTCGAGGTCCCGGCGGGCACAGCCGCGGTGAACATCACCTACACGGCCTATGGCGACGAGTCCGATCCCGGCCCGTTCCCCATCCCGGCCGATGCCCCAATCGAAGGCGGGCCCGACGCGTCGGGCGACCGGCACGTGATCGTCGTCGACCGTTATCGATGCGAGCTCTTCGAGCTGTTCGACGCCCACCCCGGCCCGGGGACGTCGTGGCTTGCAGCGTCCGGCGCCAGATACCGCCTCGACTCGTCGGAGCTGAGACCCGATGGCTGGACCTCGGCCGATGCCGCCGGTCTTCCCATCTACCCCGGGCTGGTCAGGTACGACGAGGTGGCGGCGGGCCACATCGGCCATGCCATCAGATTCACCGCGCCGGAGACCCAGGCGGCCCACGTGTGGCCGGCGCGGCACGACGCCTCGAGCTCGCCTCGCGTCTCCTTGCCCCCCATGGGCCAGCGATTCCGGATGAAGGCCGGCTTCGACATCTCCGGATACTCACCCCAGGTCCAGGTCATCCTCCGAGCCTTCAAGGAGTACGGGCTCATCCTCGCCGACAACGGGTCGGCCTGGTACGTCTCCGGGGCCCCCGATCCTCGCTGGGACAACGACGTCCTCCACGAGTTGAACGACATCCCGGGATCGGCCTTCGAAGCCGTCGACGTCTCCGCGCTGATGGTCGACCCCGACTCAGGCCGAGCCCAGCCTTAGAAGAGGCATCCCCCCCGGTGGATCACGGCCACCACCGGGCCTCGGTCAGAGCCCGCCGATCATCTGGTCGACGGGCGCGTAGTCGTCGGTGAGAGGGCGGGCATCCCGGACAAAGCCGGTCAGGTCCGTTCCGGTGATCCCCTGCTCGATGCCACCACGTGCCCGGATCGCGGCCTCGACAGCTTCGACGTCGATCGGGCCGTCCGACCCGACCAAAACGAAGTTCCCACCGCTGACTCCGGCCAGGTAATCCGGCGGGGCGAGGACCGCCACATGCTCGAAGACCTCGAGCAGGGTCACGGTCTCGGACCGGGCGAAATCCAGGTCACCGGTGTCGATCACGTTCACCATGTAGATCCCGTCGGGCGCCAATCGCTCGGCGACCTCCTCGACGAATTCGACGGTTGTGAGATGCCAGGGGACGGCCAAGCCGGTGAAGGCGTCGCCGACCGCAACGTCGACCGAACCTGCCGGTACCGTCTCGATCGAGCGCCGGGCGTCGTCGACGATCACCTCTATGTCGTCGTCCAGCCCCAGCTCCTCCCGTCCGATGTCCACCAGGCTGGCGTCGATCTCGAGCACCAGATTGTCGGTTCCGGGACGGGTTGCCTCCAGATACCCGGGGAACGTGAAGCCACCCCCACCAATCGAGAGCACCTGCAACGGGCCGGGCGGCATCTCGGTGTCGACCACGTCGACCATGACCCGGAGATAACGGAACTCGACATGAGTGGGGTCGGCGAGGTCGACATAGCTGTTGCGGGCGAGATCG
>JBOGEU010000732.1:0-1693 GCA_050741995.1 Acidimicrobiia bacterium
CCCTCCCAGCGCCAGGGCCAGATAGATGAAGTCGAGCTCGTCCGTGTAGACGAGGGCAATGACCGCGATGGCCCCGATGTCGTCGGCGATAGCGAGGGTGAGCAGGAAGATCTTCGCTCCGCTGGGCACTCTCGACCCGAGCAGCGCCACCACTCCCACGGCAAAGGCGATGTCGGTTGCCATCGGGATCCCCCAACCCCGGATGGCCTCGTTGCCCAGATCGAGGTTGATCAGGAGATAGATCGCCGCAGGAAAGATCATCCCCCCGAGCGCGGCCAGCACCGGAAGCGCGACGACTCTGGGCTCGCGCAGATCTCCGAGCACGAGCTGTCTCTTGATCTCGAGGCCGACGACAAAGAAGAAGATCGCCATCAGGCCGTCGTTGATCAAGTCGAGCAGGCTCTCGTCGAGATGAAATGCCCCGAACTCGACGATGAGACGAGTGTCGAGGACCTGGAAGTAGGCATCGGACCAGGGGGAGTTCGCCCAGACGATCGCGGCCGCCGCCGAGACGAGCAAGATCGTCCCGGAGGCGGCTTCGATTTGGGAGAAGCGGACGAAGGGGCGTACGAAGGTCCTGGGGACGAACCGCTCGGATGTGGCCCAGGTCTGGTGCCGTCGATCCATCAACCGATGGACTTGCCGGCGGAAAGGAGCTGCTCAGCGGCCTCGACCACCCTGGCCGCCATCCCGACCTCGGCCTTCTTCATGTAGGACCGGGGGTCGTAGGCCTTCTTGTCCCCGACCTCGCCGTCCACTTTGAGCACCCCGTCGTAAGCCTTCATCATGTGGTCGACGATGGGCCTGGTGTAGGCGTACTGGCAATCGGTGTCGACGTTCATCTTCACCACGCCGTATCCCAGGGTCTCATGTATCTCCTCGATGCTCGACCCGCTGCCCCCATGGAACACCAGATAGTGGCGTGATTCCTCGCCGAACTTCTCGGCGACCGCGGCCTGGCCCTCGCGGAGGATCTTGGGATCGAGCTTGACCGCGCCCGGCTTGTAGACCCCGTGGACGTTGCCGAACACTGCGGCGAGCAGATATAGGCCCTTGTCGAAGCTGCCCAGCACCTCGGTGACCCGGACCATGTCCCCGGGGGAGGTGTACAGCTTGGCCCGGTCCACGCCCTCGTTGTCCGAGGCGTCTTCCACCCCACCCACGATCCCGATCTCCAGCTCGAGCACGATGTCGACCTCGGCGCACAGCTCGAGCAACTCTCGGGCGAGGACGAGGTTCTCCTCCATGGGAAGCTCGGAGGCATCGAGCATGTGGGATTGGAAGATCGGCCCCTCGCCCGCGGCCTTCCGCTCCCGGCTCACCTCGAGCAGGGGTCGGATGTAGCCGTCCACCCGACCCGGGGGGCAGTGGTCGGTGTGCATTGCGATGTTGACCGGGTACTGCCCGGCAACGACGGTGGCGAACTCGGCGAGGGCCATGGCACCGACCGGCATGCTCTTGTAGGACTGACCCGAGGCGAATTCGGCGCCCCCGTAGGAGACCTGGAGGATCCCGTCCGAACCTGCCTCGCTCAGGCCCTCCAGGGCGGCAAGGATCGTGGTTGACGAGGTGACATTGATCGCGGGCAAGGCGTATCCGCCGCTGCGTGCCGCGGCCAACATCGACCGATATCTCTCTGGACTGGCAATAGGCATCGTTCTGCGTCTTACCTTCTTGGTGTTGCGTGTCGCCG
>JBOGEU010000733.1:0-1485 GCA_050741995.1 Acidimicrobiia bacterium
CTTCTCGCCGATCGAGCCAATGGTTGTCGAGCGTGGGTCGGTACAAGAGAACGTCAACAGCGGCTCGGACATAGACCTCGGCCGCTTCCCGGCGCCGATCTGGCACCCGAAGGACGGCGGTCGGTTCATCGGCACCGCCAGCCTGAACATCGTCCGTGACCCGGACACCGGGGTCGTCAACGTTGGGAGCTATCGGAACCAGATCTTTGACGAGTCGAGCGTCGGAATTCGGGTCGCTCCGCCCCACCACGGGGGAATCATCAAAGAGAAGTGGATGAGCCGCGGCGAACCATGCCCGATCGTGATCGTCGTCGGATCGGACCCGCTCATGTTCATGGCGGCATGCGTCGAAGGGCCGTCTCTGGGTCAGAGCGAGTTCGGTTGGGCCGGCGGGGTGAAGGGCTCGCCCGTTGAGGTCATCGAAGGCGAGCTGACCGGACTTCCCATTCCGGCCCACGCCGAGATCGCACTCGAGGGTTACATCACTACAGATGAGTTCCACAAGGAGGGCCCGTACGGGGAGTGGACCGGGTACTACCAGGATGGCTACGAGAAGGAGCGGGTGGTTCGGATCCATCGTGTCTATCACCGCGATGATCCGATCATCCTCGGTTGCCCCCAGGGCAAGCCACCCCATGAGGACAATCGCTTCTTGGCATACCTTCGCTCCGGCATGATCTGGGACCAGCTGGAGAAGGCTGGGGTTCCCGGCATCGTCGATGTCTGGTCCCCGCCTGAGGGCGCCAACCGTTTGATGACCGTGGTGGCGATCGACAGCCAATATGCGGGCCATGGCAAGCAGGCCGGGCTGATTGCCTCGCAATGCGCAGCCGCCGTCGAGGTGAATCGCCTGACGGTAGTCGTCGACGCCGGCATCGACGTGACGAGTCTCCAGGACGTGATGTGGGCGATGTTGACCCGCTCCGACCCGGATCGAAGCCTCGACGTCATCTCTGGCACCAAGGGCGCGCGCCTGGACATGGCGATGGGCCCTCACGAGCGCGAGCGCAAGATCAACTCACGCATGGTCATCGACGCCACAACGCCGTTCCACTGGAAGAACCACCCCGATGCCGGCGAGCCGATTGCCTCCCGCGAGCGAACTTTCGCCACAAAGGAAAAATGGGGATGGTTGTTGGACCCCTCCTGAATCGCGTCGGCTCGAACACCGCGGGTGGCTGAGACACATGTCTGCATCGACTGACCGCAGTGTGCCGATGGTCGACTCGCTGGCGCGGGTCACCGGGAAGGTCGGCTATACCGAGGAGTACTCGGTTCCCGGCATGCTCCATGCGGCCGTGCTTCGCAGCCCCTACGCACACGCCCGGGTCGTGAGCGTGGACACCACGCGCGCCGAGCAGGTGCCCGGTGTAGCCGTGGTCTTGAGCCGGGAGGACCTGGTCCAGGCGGGATTGGGTGTGCGCTACGGGCCATACATCCGGGATCGGTCGGTGGTGGCGACCGAAAAGGTCAGATTTGTCGGCG
>JBOGEU010000734.1:0-2209 GCA_050741995.1 Acidimicrobiia bacterium
CGATGCCCCAGTCGATGGGAAAAGGATCGGCGGGGATCCCGAGGATGGCAACGTTGGCGCCATGGATCGTGTTCTGCAGGATGTCCTCCAGAGCCGACGGGCTACCTGACATCTCGAGCGCTACGTCGAAGCCCTCGGTCATCCCCAACTCGAGCTGGATCTCTCCCAGGTCCTCGACCCTCACGTCGACGGTGCGGGTGGCGCCCATCCTCTTGGCGAGGTCGAGTCGAAACGGGTTGACATCGGTGACCACGACGTGGCGAGCGCCGGCCTGGGCGACCACCGCGGTCGCCATGAGGCCGATTGGCCCCGCCCCGGTTATCAGCACGTCCTCGCCGAGGACCGGGAACTCGAGGGCGGTGTGAACCGCATTGCCAAAGGGGTCGAACAGGGCTGCGATCTCGGGGTCGAGCCCCTCGTTGTGGCGCCACACGTTCGACTTGGGGATGAGGACGAAGTCGGCGAAAGCGCCCGGGACGTTGACCCCGATGCCCTTGGCGTCGTGGCACAGGTGCCGCCGGCCGGCCAGGCAGTTCCGGCACCGATTGCAGACCACATGGCCCTCGGCCCCGACCAGCTCCCCGATCTCGAAACCGGACACGTTGGGCCCCAGCCCCACGATCTCGCCCGAGAACTCGTGGCCGATGGTCATCGGCGCCGGCACGGTAGCCCGGGCCCAGTCGTCCCAGTTGAAGATGTGGAGGTCGGTTCCGCAGATCCCGGTGGTGAAGACCCGGATCAGGACATCGTCGGGCCCCGGGTCCGGGACCGGCACCTCATCGAGACGCAGCCCGGCTTCGTCGGCGTGCTTGACCAGGGCCCTCACCTCGGCTCCAGACCGGATCCGGGGCGGCGCCCGCGGCGAGGGGGGCGGGTGCGATGATCGTGGGGCGGCACCGACGGCAGTGACATATCGCCACGCTAGTGGTCATCGACGCCCACCATGAGGAGGCGCAAGCTCTCCTCATGTGGCACGATGGAATCGTGAGCGAATACCTGGGTGGGAGCCTGCTGGTGGCCACGCCTCGTCTCCATGACCCGAACTTTTGGAGATCGGTCGTCCTGCTGCTCCAACATGACGAGGAGGGGACCATCGGCGTGGTGCTCAACCGGCCCACGGTGGAGATGGTCTCGACTCATGTCCCGGCCTGGGGGCCGGTAGCCGCCAAGCCGGGGGTCGTGCATCTCGGCGGCCCGGTCGAGCCCGAGGTGGCAATCGGGCTCGCCACCGGGCAGGGTGGTGAGCCCACCGGTGTCCCCGGGTTGTGCATGGTCGACCTCGAAGCCTCGCCCACGCCGGACCTGACCGCGGTTCGGATCTACTCCGGGTACGCAGGCTGGGGCGCCGGCCAGCTCGAGGCCGAGATCGCCGAAGGCTCCTGGTACGTGGTCCCCGCCGCCCCCGACGACCCGTTCGACCGCCCCGAGGGCCAATGGTCCAGGGTGTTGGGTCGTCAACGGGGCTATCTCAGCCTCGTCTCCAGCTTCCCGGACGATGTCTCCCTCAACTGAGGAGCACCTGCCCCGGCGCCACCTGTCCTACCCTGGCCCCCCGATGACGGCCACCGCTCCCAAGCTTCGACCCAGCCTGAAGAGAAAGGCGCCTGGCCTCCTGGTGGAGAGAGGGCTTCGTGAGGGCGGGCCGGGTGTGATCGTCGGCATCGACGAGGTGGGGCGTGGCTCCTGGGCCGGCCCGTTGACCGTGGGCGCCGCGGTGGTACCGCTCGACCGGCGGGTTTACAAGATCCGCGATTCGAAGATGCTCACCGAGGGAGAGCGAGAGGCGCTGTTCGACAGGATCGCGGGATGGTGCGAGTCGTGGTCGGTAGGCCACGCCAGCGCGGCGGAATGCGACGAGATGGGGATGTCGGACGCCCAGCGATTGGCAGCGAAGCGGGCCATGGCCGGTCTCGGCATCGTGCCCGACCACGTCCTGGTGGACGGCAATTGGGACTTCGTGGGCGGTGCGATGCGGATAGTCCGCGGAGACAGCACATCGCTGTCGATCGCGGCGGCATCGATCCTGGCCAAGGTCACCAGGGACCGGAGCATGCGCGGCCTCGCCGAGCACCACCCCGGCTACAACTTCGAGGCCAACAAGGGCTACCCGTGCCCGATTCACAAGGCCGCCCTCCAGGCTTGGGGCCCGTCGTCGATCCACCGCCGCTCCTGGGTCTTCATGGACCATCTGATGTGGAACGGGTTGGGG
>JBOGEU010000735.1:0-3181 GCA_050741995.1 Acidimicrobiia bacterium
AGCCACACCGCCGTCGGCAGCGCCAGCAGGATGGCGACCATCATCGGCAGCACCGCTAGCCAGAGATGCTCCATCGTCCGGGGCACGATCCCGTCGTCGCCCAACCATCTCCCCTCTTCGGCAAACCAGGCGGCAACCTCGGACCAGAAGCCGGTCATGTCCCCGCCCGGTGCGCCCAGGGGGTCACCGCCCGGCCCAGGGCGAGAAGGGACAGGTCGAGGACGGCGGCGAGGGCCACCGAGAGCACCACCCCCACGATGATCTCCGTGGGGAAGATGATCGATCTCCTCAGGCCGTCGAGAATGAAGAACCCGAGCCCGCCCAGCCCCAGCAGCGACGTGACGGTTACCAGGCCGACAACGGTCACGGTGGCGATCCGGATCCCGGCCATGATCACCGGGAGGGCGAGGGGGAACTCGATCCGGCGCAGGCGCTCCCCGTCGCGGTAGCCCATTCCGACTGCCGCCTCGAGCACTCCGGGGGGGACACTTCTCACGCCGGTGACGATGTTCCTCACCAGGATGAGGAGGGTGTAGCTGACCAGGGCCACCTGGGCGATGACGAACCGCCCGGTCGCGGTGCCGATCCCGACGAATGGGGCGACCAGCGCAAAGACCGCCAGAGAGGGGATGGTGTAGACGATCCCGGAGACGGCGGCGATCGGCTGGTAGGTCTTCGGCTTCCACAGGGCAATGGTCGCCAGGAGGATCGAGACCAGCATCCCGACCAGGAGCGCCACCCCGGTCAGGCTCAGGTGCTCCAATGTCCTGGACCAGATCGCGTCCAGATTGCGGCCTACCCAGTCCCAATCGAAGAGGGGCATCGTCTCCTGGGCCAGGGTCACTCGGTGATCTCCTCGGCGATCGCCTCGAGGTCGAGCATCCCCCGATACACGCCGTCGTCGACCACCACCGCCACCCGGGCATGGCTGATGACCACCGCGTCGAGGGCCGAGCGCATCGACGACTCGCTGTCGAGAGTCACCAGGAAAGGCCTCGGGTCGAGATCCGTCAGCGGCGTGCCGTCGACGTGTGACTGGTCGACCCAGCCCAGAAGCCGTCCCCGGTCGAGGAGCCCGAGCCAATCTGCCCCGTGCTCGTCCATTACCCGCCGCCCTTCAGCGGGTGACGCCGTGACCTCGACGAACGGCCCCGTCTCCAGGTCGGCCCCTGCCACCGGGAGCAGGCCGAGGCGCTTGAGCCCCCGCTCACCTCCCAGGAAGCTCTCCACGAAGGCGTTCGCCGGGGCGGCCAGGATCGTCTCCGGTCGATCGAGCTGCTCCACGATCCCCCCGACGTTGAGGACCGCCATGCGAGTGCCGAGGAATATGGCCTCGTCCACGTCGTGGGTGACGAAGACCACCGTCTTGCCCAGGCGCTGCTGGAGATCGTGAAACTCCTGCTGGAGGTGCTTTCGGACGATGGGGTCGACCGCACCGAACGGCTCGTCCATGAGAAGGACCGGAGGGTCTGCAGCCAGGGCCCGGGCGACGCCGACCCGCTGCTGCTGGCCGCCCGACAGCTCGGACGGGTATCGGGAGAGCATCTCGGGCTCGAGGCCGACGACTTCGACCAGCTCCGTCACGCGATCGTCCACCCGGGCCTGCTCCCATCCGAGGAGGCCGGGGACGGTGGCGATGTTCTGGGCGATGGTCCGGTGCGGGAAGAGGCCGATCTGCTGGATGACATAGCCGATCGACCGCCTCAACTCGTGAGCAGGGGTGGCCAGGGCGTCACGGCCGCCGATCAGGATCCGGCCCGATGTCGGCTCGATGATCCGGTTTATCATCTTGAGTGTCGTCGTCTTGCCGCATCCCGAGGGCCCGACGAGCGTGACGAACTCCCCGCTGCCCACATCGAGGTCGAGGCTGGTGACCGCGGGGCGGGTGGTCCCGGGGAAGATCTTGGTGACATCCTCGAGACGGATCATCGAATCTTGGGCCAACTGGTCTCCTTGACGCCCTGACCCTAACGGTGGCCGGATCGGCTCAGCCCGGCCCCGGGAGGAAGGCAATCACGTCATCGACGTACTTCTGAAGGTCGACGTCGTAGGACTCGACGTGACCGGCGCCCGGCACCTCGATCAGCTGGATCAGGTCGGGATTGGCTGCCGCCAGGTCGACGCTCTCCTGGAGCGGTACGCTCAGGTCCGCGGTGCCATGATGGATGAGGACCGGCTGGCGGATCGTGCGCTCGGCGTCGGCGATGTAGTCGATCAGCTTCCAGTTGACGCCGATCCGGAGCGAGGTGATGAACTTGGCGGTGGCCGCCAGTGTCGGAGGCACATTGGCCGGGATCAGCGGCAGCTCCCGTTGGCTCGCCTGGTAGTCGACGGTCTGGCTCAGGTTCACGTTGGGCGAGTCCATGAGGAGCGCGGTCACGATCTCACGCGGCTCGCGGGATAGAAACGACATGGCGAGGCCGGCGCCCGTCGAGAATCCGCTGAGCACGATGGCCTCTGCCCCGTTGGCCGTCGCGTAGTCGGCAGCCGCCGAGACGTCTTCCCACTCGGTCGCGCCGTACCGGTAGTAGCCGGACGGGTCCTCGGGTTGACCTTCGTCGTTGCGGTAGGTGATCGAAAGCTGTTGGTAGCCGGCGTCCTGCAGCGGGGCGAACAGTGGCTCCGCTTCGGCCGGCGTCGCCCCCAACCCATGGATGTGGATGACCCATGTCGTCCCGTCGGCCGGCAGCTGCCAGGCATCCATCGCCCCCAGCGGCGAGTCGTATGTGACCTCCTCCAACTCGTAGTCGCCATTGGTCAGCGCGATCGGCTCGGGATCGGGGATGAATCCGTCCTCGATTAGCTCATCGGAGAAGTACCAGCCACCGGCGGCATGGAAGACGAGGGCAAGGGCGACGAGGGTCCAAAAGACGCCCCAGAAGAAGGTTCTCATTCTCACGGGTGTTGATTCTGCCCGAATTCAGACCACAGGCAGCGACAAACCGCCGACGAGGTGCTCCTCGTGGTCGGTCACCGGAATCGGGTCGCGGCCGAAGGTCGGCTCCAGCTGCATGGCCTCGGCGATCGTCTCGTCGACCTTGGCGGACATTGCCTCCTCCATCACGGAGGCCACCGCCGAGGTGCCCGCGCTCACCAGGCTCTCACGGCGGACGAGCCCGATCAGCATCCCCTGGTCGGCCACGGCAAGCACATTCTGCGGATGGAGCAGAAGGGTGTCGTT
>JBOGEU010000736.1:0-1250 GCA_050741995.1 Acidimicrobiia bacterium
CCTCTTCGAGATCGACGGCCTGCATGTCCGCCCCGCAGGCGCTGGTAGCCAGATCTTGCAAGGGGTCGACCTCACCGTCGGCGCCGGCGAAGTCCACGCCCTGATGGGCCCCAACGGGTCGGGCAAGTCGACGCTCGCCAACACCCTGCTCGGCAACCCCGAGTACCAGATCACGCAGGGTCGCATCCTGTTCCGGGGCGACGACATCTCGGGGTGGGACACCGACGTCCGGGGCAAGGCCGGTGTCTTCCTGGCCTTCCAGTATCCCCAGACCATCGCCGGGGTCTCGGTGATCAACTTCCTGCGCCAGGCCCTCTCGGCCCGCAAGGGCATCGACCTGTCGGTGCTCGAGCTGCGGCTGGCGATCATGGACTGGATGAAGCGGCTCGACATGGACCCGTCGTTCGCCGACCGCTACCTCAACGAGGGCTTCTCGGGGGGCGAGAAGAAGCGCAACGAGATCCTGCAGATGGCGATCCTCGAGCCCGAGGTCGCCATCCTCGACGAGACCGACTCGGGCCTCGACATCGATGCGCTCAAGGTCGTGGCCAACGGTGTCGATGAGGTCCGCAAGGACCGTCCCGAGATGGGCGTCCTCGCCATCACGCACTACCAGCGCCTGCTGAGCTACCTGCAGCCCCTCCGGGTCCACATCCTGATCGACGGCCGCATCGTCGACAGCGGTGGCCCCGAGCTGGCCGAACGGCTCGAGCGCGAGGGCTACGACAGCTGGCGCACCCCATCCGAGGCGACACCCGAGTCGCAGTCAGAGGCAACGGCGCCATGACCGCACCCACCGCACCCGATCCCCCGCCCACCGACGCTCTCGACGTCGAGCGCATCAAGAAGGACTTCCCGATCCTCGACCGCGAGGTGCGGGGCCGGCGCCTCGTGTACCTCGACTCGGCCAACACGTCGCAGAAGCCCCGCGCCGTGCTCGACGCCATCGAGACGTACTACGAGCGGTCCAACGCCAACGTGCACCGGGGCACCTACCTCATCGCCGAGGAGGCCACGGCGGCCCTCGAGGGCGCCCGGGCCAAGGTCGCCCGGTTCATCGGCGCCCGCTCCGAGCGCGAGGTGGTGTTCGCCAAGAACGCCACCGAGGCGCTCAACCTGGTGGCCAAGGCGTGGGGCCGGGAAAACCTGCGAGCCGGCGACCCCGTGGTGATCACCGAGCTCGAGCACCACGCCAACATCGTCCCCTGGCACCAGCTCGTCGCCGAGCTGGGCGTCGAGCTGCGCTGGAT
>JBOGEU010000737.1:0-1076 GCA_050741995.1 Acidimicrobiia bacterium
ACACCGAGAACCCCGAAACCCCGTGGATGTCTCCCCATCCCCACCATGGCCTCGAACGTATCGAGCCGAAAGTGTCACTTCAAGACCCTTGCAATCGGCTGAGCCGGGTCAGACCGCCCCGAGGATCGGCCGCCATTCGAAGCCGGCGGCGATGACCGCATCGATCAGCTCACCAGGGGTGATGTGCCCGCCGTCGGCAACCGCCCCCAGCACCTCGGCGTCGAGGACGAAGCCACGAACCGACCAGAGGGTGTCACGGTCCAGGAACTCGACAACGCGGCCACCCTCCAACCTCTTCACCGCCTCGCTCACCTTCTCCACCAGCAACCCGGGGACATGGAGGTCGGCCGGCAACCGGTCGGAGTCGACTGTCGCACCGTGGGTGTCGACGACGACAATTCCCCGGGTGCTCTCTGCCATCCGGAGCACTGCCTGGGTGTCGATCACTTCCACAAAAGTACTCTCGCATCGTGATCGACCGAGTGATGATCGTCGTTGGCGCCGGGGACAGTGTCCGGTTCGGCACAGACAAGCTCATGACGCCGGTGGCGGGACGACCAGTCGTGGCGCACACCGTCGCCGCGGTGGTCGATCATGTCGACCGATGCATCCTGGTTTGCCGGCAAGACCAGATCGACACCCTCGCCGCGCTCGGCCTCGGGGCGGAGTTGGTGCCCGGGGGGCCGAGCAGGACTGCCTCTGAGATGGCAGGGTTGAATGCCATAGGCGGCCCCGCCGCCCTGATCGGGATACATGACGGGGCGCGTCCGCTGGTGACGCCATCCTTGATCGAGATCTTGTTCGAGACGGCCGGCCTCGTCGGTGGGGCGATCCCGGTTCTCGATCCGGCCCTGCCCCTGATCGGGCGATCCGGCCTCGCCCCGGTGCATCGGGCGGTGGTTGCCCAGACTCCACAAGTGTTCCACGGCGAGCCACTGCTCGCCGCCTTCGACGCGGCGGCAACCGCCGGCCACGAGGCTCAGGACACCGCCGAGATCGCCCAGCGATTCGGCACGCTCGAGATCGAGGCCATCCCCGGCGACCCCGCCAACATCAAGGTGACCCGACCCGAGGAC
>JBOGEU010000738.1:0-1381 GCA_050741995.1 Acidimicrobiia bacterium
AGTCGGGTCTTGCCGATGGTGACGATGTTGTCGCAGTTGATGACGGCGTCTTCGGGCAGCCCATGCTCGGGACCGACGGCCACCTCGGAGGGTATTCCCCTCATAGTTCGGGTTATTGGGGCGCAGGTAATCCGGTCGAGCACCGGGATAACGGCGTCGCGGGTGAGGATGCACACCGGTCGGCGTCCGCCGCTCGGACCGAGATCGGCCCAGTAGATCTCGTTCCTGGTTACCACTCAGGCGCCGTTTCAGCGGCGAGTCTCTCCGAAGCCTCGAGCAGAGCCGGATCCGGCGGATACCTGGTATACCCCTCGATCAGCCGCTTGTCGGCCTGGGCCCATTCATCAGCCTGCAAGACCGCCAACGCGGCTCGCCTCAGAAGCTCGGAGCGACTGACCTCGCTGCGCCTGGCCAACTCGTCCAGTCTCTGCACCAGCTCGTCGTCGAGTTGGACGAGCACTTCACGTCGTGCCATCACCATATGATACACCATATGGTTTCAGCTCGGCCTCTGCCAGACCCTGGTCATGGAACCGACGGCGCCAACCACCGGGTGGACCGGAATGAGGCAAAATGGCGCCGTGGCGCGGACGTGGTTGAGTATTCAGGTCGAATTGGTCAGTGGGCGTGGCGACACGTTCCGGCCGCGGCCGGGTCGGGTCTTCGCCGCGGCCCGGAGGCACAGCTTCTGGGATCTGGCCCAAGCGATAAACCTCGGCTTCGGTCGGTGGGATCTATCTCATCTCAGCGAGCTCATTCTCGGTGACGGCACCCGCATATCCCCTGCCGACCCCTGGTTCGACCCACCAGAAGGCACCCATCGAGATTCGAGCCGAGAAGCTGAGCCGGCTCGCCCTCGAAGACCAGTTCGCCTACACCTTCGACTTCGGTGATGGTTGGACCCATCTGTGCACTGTGGGTCCGGACAGGATCGACCCGAGTCCGAGGTGGGCACGGTTCCCGATCTACCCACCGCCTACTTCGGCTGGGGGATCTTGCCCGACCAGTACGGCCGCCGCTGGTCCGACGACGATGGCGGGGAGGGTCCGCTCCCCTCGGATCCCCGAGGCAATGACCTCCCGCCGCTGTTGCCGGAGTGGAGCTGGCGACGGCAGGTCCCCGATTGACCACCATCGATCAGCTGCTCGACGCATTGTCGCCGAGCAGGAGGAGCGTCTGGCGGAGCGCACCTTCCGTACCTCGCTCGAGGTGATCGACCTTTTCGACCTCTGGCCAGCCAGCGACCTTGCCCGGCCCGGGTGGCTGGTCACTATCTCTCTCGCCCGGATCGGAGGTGAGTGGCGCGTCGCCGACGTCGGCAACGTCCACCCGCCGATTCTTCACACCCGCCCCCGAAACCTCTCGTACCGTCGCTCCAGCC
>JBOGEU010000739.1:0-3295 GCA_050741995.1 Acidimicrobiia bacterium
TCGTCGAGCAGTCCCATGTCCAGCGACCGTTTCGCCACCGACTTGCCCTTCACCCGCGGGAACCACATCTGAGCATCGACGACCGGCTCGTCGGATTCGATCGCCACCGCCGTCGAGTAGAAGGCGAGCTGGATCGAGCGCTTGGCATCCTCGACTCTGGGTGGGTTCTTCGATGTCTTGTAGTCGATCACCTTGAGCCCGGCCGGGGTGCGTTCGAGACGATCGACGTACCCCACCCACTCCACGCCCCCGATCACGGCATTGACCGCCTTCTCCAACTCGACGGGCGTGCCATTGCTCGGCCAATTCTCGTACAACCGGATCACAGCCTCACGTGCATGTCTCAGCCAGGCCGAGTTGAGTTGCGGCGTGCCGAAGTCGGCTTCCGCCCACAGCCTGTCGAGATGGCTCAATGCGTCGTTGACCTCGGCATGGGGCTTTCCGGTGCCCACCACCGGCTTCTCGGCGGCCTCGAGAGCCGAGTGGACGAGTGTGCCGAGGGCGGCATAAGGGGAGGAAGCTTCGCTCAGCCGGAGTCGCCGCTCCAAGGCGTATTTTCTCGGGCAGGTGTCGTAGGCGTCGGCCTGACTGGGGGACAGTTTGAGGCCGGTGCCCAGAATGGGAGCGTCGGGGCCCGGTGCCGGCACCCCGGCAAAGGCGAGGGGATTCCACCACGGTCGGGGAGGGTGGGCCAGGACCTGGACCGCGACCAGCCGGTCCAGGACCGGCGCTCCCGGGTCGAGCAGGGTGCGTCGCAGAGTCACCTCGGCCTCGGCGAGCGTGACCGGGGGGCCGGTCGTCTCCACCGGTGGGGCCAGTCTCTCATCGGCGGGATCGGCAGCTGCGATGAGGAACCGGGACGGGCGGTGCTCCCCCTGATCGACTCCCGCCGAAGTGGCGGTCCACACCACTCTGCGTCGGGCCCGCGTCATCGCGGTATAGGCCAGGCGCATCTCCTCCTGCACCTGGAACAGGTGTTGGGCCGCGGGATCAGTGGTCCGCTCGGGGGACAGCAACTCGGGACGCAACATCCTTCGCCCACGTCGCAGGTCGGGGAAGACGCCCTCGACGGCGTTGGCTATGTACACCACGTCGAACTCCAGCCCTTTCGCCTGGTGCAGCGTGGTCAGGGTCACCTGAGAGCCCCTCGCCCGATAGGGGAGCAGCGGTGTCGACTCGATCCCGTCTTCCTCGCTCAGCTCGAAGACACGGGCAAGTGTCACTGTCGGGTCGCGCTCCGCTTGACGCTCGAGGACCTGGGAGAAAGATGTGAAAGCCTGGCGCCACTCGTCCTTCTCGGGGTCGAGGACGATCTGCTCCAAATCGTCGAGCCGGGACCACAGCTCCCAGAACCCGTCGATCGCCGGCATGGACGACCACCAATCCGGGTCGTCGAGCAAGGCAGCGATCCCCGGGTGCGAGGGGAGCTCCCGATCGAGGACGATTGGCCAGGCATCCCAGCTTCGACGACGGGAACGCAGGATCTCGCGCTCCTTGCCCAAAGTCGTCGCCACCAGAGGGCCGAGCAGGATCCGGCGCATCGCTCGATCGGCTTCCGCCGCCTCGCCGGGTGTCAGCAGTGGGATGGCGCCGCCGAGGCCGGCGACGGTCACCAGGTCGTTGATCATCCTCACCGCCGGATGCTCGACGAGACGGGTGTCCGGGGGATCGTGAGGTATCCGCTTTCGGTCGAGGGCGCGACTGAGGCCGCTCAGCATCTCGCGCTTGGACCTGACCAGGACCGCGATCGCCGAAGGGTCAACGCCTTCCACCCTGATGGCGTGCTCGATGTCACGGGCGATCCATTCCGCCTCGGCGGTCTCCTGGTCGAAGACATAGGCCTCTACCCGTCCCGTGCTCGTCGCCGGCTCGACCGGGCCGGCCGCACCCGGGAGCTCACCTGACGACACGATGCGCAGCGCCGATTCGAGGATCTGGGGCGGGACCCTGAGACTTCTCCCGAGCACGATCCGCAAGGTGTCGGGATGGTCGATCGAGAACCGGGCGATGTTCCGCAGCTCGGCGCCGCGGAAGGAGTAGATCGACTGATAGGGATCACCGGCCACCGTGAGGTTGCCGCCGGGCAGCGCGAGCAGTCTGGCGATCTCGGCCTGCGCCGGGGAGGTGTCCTGGTACTCGTCGACCACCACGTAGCGGAAGGCTCCGGCCAGCTCCTGGCCTTCCGGGGTGCCGAGCAACTCCACCGCGGAGACCAACATGGTGCCGTAGTCGGTTCGCTTCGAATCTTCGAGCGCCTGCCGATAGCGCCGGAACAGCCCGGGGATCCCCCGCCAGTCGGCGCGAGCCGCGGCCCGTTCCTCGAGGTCATCCGGGGAGAGCAGCCGCTCGGAGCAACGCATCAGGAAGTCGGCCACCTCGGCCGCAAATGCCGGGGTGGTCAGGATTCCCCGGTACATGACCGGCCAGTCACCGGGGCTCTCGGCGGCCAGCAGGGAGTTGACCATCCCGATCTGCTCCGGGGTGGCGAGGGGGATCGGCCTCTCGTCGGAGGCGGTCTCGAGCAGGCGCAGGGCGAGGGAATGGAAGGTCGAGGCGTAGATCGGCATCCCCGACCCGCCGAGAGCGTCGTCGATTCGACTTCGGATGTCGGCGGCGGCCCGACGGGAGAAGGTGAGGAGGGCGACCTCGTCCCGTCGTGCCTTGGCGTCCCGTATCAGCCCCGAGACACGCCGCACCAAGAACTCGGTCTTCCCGGTCCCCGGCCCGGAGACCACGATCTGGTGACCGTCGGTCTCGCTCAGGGCGTGATCCCAGTCTTCAGGCTCGAGCCGGATCTCCCTCACAGACACCGCCTGATCGTAGGTGTCAAGCGGCGTCGTCGAGAGTGGTGGTCGCCTCGACCAGTTCGGCCTCGATCCCGAGGCCGGCGAGATACGCCACCGGGTCGGCGAACCGCTCGAAGGCCTGCATCTCATCTTTCTTCTCGGTTCGGCTGAAATAGCTCATGCCGGACAAGATACGGGTGGGGTGTGACAAGAAACCCGATGGCCACCCTCGGGCTTATGATGGGCATTCGTGCGTCCAAAAGAACGGAGGGCTCGGTGACCACAGACATCGGCATTGAATTCGACTCACCGATGTACAAGGAGGCCGCCGGCCAATTCGACCGGGTGGCAAGGCTCATGGGGCTCGACGACAACGTGGCCGACCGTCTCCGGGCCCCCCAGAAGTCGACGGTGGTCAGCTTCCCCTTCCGCCGCGACACCTACTCGGAGGTGGAGACCCTGTTCGGGTACAGGGTCCAGCACCTCACCACGATGGGCCCGACCAAGGG
>JBOGEU010000740.1:0-1548 GCA_050741995.1 Acidimicrobiia bacterium
CCTGTGGGGTGAGCGGGCTCCGCCCTTCCCGCATCCCCGTCTTGGACCATCTGGCGAGCCCGGGCATGCCAAACCAGAGGGCACGGTGGATTCCGTAGTGGTCGAAACCGGAGATGCCTTGATGCATCACCACATCCGAGCTGGACCACGCCCCGAGGCTTTCGCCGAACACGAGGACTTTGGGCCGCCTGTCCGGCGGCACCGCTCGCAGGCGCTGCCTCACGCCCCAGAGCAATTGCCTGAACTGGGCCCGTCCCAGCGACACTCCCTGTACCTCGAGGAACGAAGGCGCTTTCCCGTACTGGATGCACGCGGTAGCGATGTCGCCCCTGGTCAGGATCTCTGCCGACTCGATCATCGTGTGATCCACCCAGCCGGTCCCGGTCGGGGAGACCAATAGGAGATAGCCGCGATCGAAGGCGCCGAGACGCTCCATCTCGTCGAGGGCCAGCTCTGAGCGCCCGCTGGAGTAGATCGGCTCGCATTCGACCCCGATGTAAACCCGGGTCGGACGAGCGACCGCCGGCTCACCCAATGTCTCCTCGATCACCTCGGGTGTCACCACCTCGGACACGTATCGACGGCCCTGGAGCCCCATCTGCTCGTAGGGCGAGATGCTGTTGGGACCACCTGAGACGTTCTCGTCGCTGGGCGGAGAGGCGAACGGAGGCTCGACCCTGGAGTTGGCTCGTGCCATGCGGGAGACAGCACCCCGGTAGGCGACAATCGCTCCCGCCCCCCACAAGGCCAGGTTCAACCCGCGTCCGATCAAGACTTGTCCGAGGTTCCCGCCCCCCACATAGTCGACCAGGGACCGCCGCGAGCTCAAGAAGCCGCGGCCGAGGGCCCGACCGCCGACGGCTACCCCCGCCGCGATGCCGATGGAGGGAAATAGGTTGGCCGGCTTCTCGTCTTCGGCCCACTTGGCAACCAAACCCTCCCTGGTGTCCAACTCCTTGGACCACCTCGTCATCACGTAGCTGAATCCACCGAGACCGGTTGCGATCGGAACGATCGGGGTTTCCAGCTTCTCGCTCACATCGATGGCCGCCTCGTGGAGGATTCCACCGAGCGCGGCCACGTTGACCAGTCGTCCGGCGGTGCGTATCGAGGCCCTGCCTGTCGACTCGTCGTCGGTCACGTCGATCCGGGCCAGGGCTGCGCCCGCTCCGGCGATGGCGGCCCGGGCACCGATCCGCCAGGCGAGTGGGGAGGTGTCCGGTGCCACCCTGCGCGCCATGGTGTCTACGGCGGTGCCCAATGCCCTGGCTGCGAGCACGGCGAGACCCCCGGCGATGCCCTGATGAAGAGAGGACCGTGGCATCAAAGACGGTCCAAAGGAGTCGAGGGCGGCCCCAGTCTGCAGGGGCGCTGCCGGCCCGCTTGTGATCGGATTGAGCCGGTTTGCCACGCCGAGCATCATCTCGATTCTTCTGCTGGCTGGGCTCATTTGGCCACCAGGTCGCTTCTCATCGTCACCTCAAACGCGGAACGGATCTCCGATCGCGGGGTCGTCGAGGACGATCGAGTCTTCGATGATCGTCCGGC
>JBOGEU010000741.1:0-2792 GCA_050741995.1 Acidimicrobiia bacterium
GAGCTAAACGCACCGATGTCCATGTCCCGGTTGGCCCAGCCGTCCAGAATGGAGCCGATCCCGAAGGCCATGGCCTCCCACAACTCAGACGGGTTGAGATCCATCTCCGGGGTGTCGTAACCGTCCAGCCGGGAGCCGAGTTCCTCGGCCATGGACCGGGCAAAGTCACCGATGTCGAGGTCCCGGTTGGCCCACCCCTCGAGCAGGGATTCCGCGGCCATGGCCGACGTCGAGTCCCGGTTGACCGTGCCATCCGGGTCGTCGTGGTCGGACGCATCGGCGCGGGCCGGCCCCAGGAACATTCCGATGGCCGCGGCCGCCGTCACGACAGCCGCGAGACGGGCGAGCAAGTGTCGTGGCTTCATGTCCGTGTTTCGATGCTGATCAACGTGTCGGATGGCCTGGCGCACCTAGCTGCCGATCTGGCGCACCGTCGTTCTGGACTGCCCGCTTGCCAGGCGGCGTTCGCTCGGTTCCGACTCGCGGCCCGTTCCCATGATCCCGTACCGTCGATCGTCATGGACACGAGCCGCTACCGCAACGAAGCGTCGATCGTCATCGAGTGCCCGGCCGAGGATCTCTATGACCTGGTCGCGGACGTGTCGCAGATGGGCCGCTGGAGTCCCGTGTGCACCGGCGGGTCCTATGACGATGACGGCGAGTGGTTCACCGGCACCAACGCGATTGGCGACTCGACGTGGGAAACCCGCTGCCGCGTGGTGGTCGCCGACCGCGGGCGCGAGTTCACCTTCAGCAACCACGGCCTCGAGGGCCGAGTTGAGATGGTCCGCTGGGGCTTTCGATTCCGGGCCTTGGACCGTGCCCGTACCGAGGTGACCCAGTCGTGGGAGGTAATGCCGGCGTATCCCGAGGGCCTCGGCGTCGATGAGGACAGCGCGACGCAGGTGCTCGACATGATGAAGCAACTGGCGGTGCCGGGGATGCCCGAGACGCTGGCCGCGCTCAAGCAGGATGCCGAGGCGCGGCTGTGACCCGTGCCCGAAGAGGGAGCAGCGTCCCTGGATGTGCCCGATCGGGGACGCCCCACCGTTAGCACCGATCTGCCGCTAGGCGCTACGGCACTCTGTGCTTGTCATCACGCCTGTGCTGGGCGCTCGGTTCGGGCATTGTGCGTGGGTCGCGCCGGGTGCCGTGACGTAGCGCTATCAGCGAGCGCGGTCCGGTACGGCGGGCTCTGTGGGTGCTTCGTGATCGACGGCGAGATGTCCGCCGGGCAAGCCCCCAATCGAGGACGCGAGGAGCGCTGCCAGGCCTGTGGGCGTGGTTCCCTCGAGTTGAGCCAGGCGAAGCTCCCAGGCGAGCTGGCGGACCAGCCAGTCCAGCACCTCGTCTGCAGGACCGGCTACTCTCGGGCCGATGCGATCCCGATGCGTCACTGACATACTGAGAAGTATTTCACTTGTCGATAAGTATCACAAGTACCGTCGTGTCGGGCGGTGACGTTCGAGCCCCTGACCCCCGAGCGGCGGCGCGCCATGACTCGCCAGCACCTCCTCGACGCCGCCGCGATCGTCTTCGCCCGGGCGGGCTTCCACGCGGCGACGCTCGACGAGATCGCCGCCACGGCGGGATTCAGCAAGGGCGCGGTCTACTCGAACTTCAAGAACAAGGACGACCTGTTCTTGGCACTGGTCGAGGACCGCATCGAGCGCCAGTTCGCGGTCGTTGAGGAGGTGCTCGAGACCAGCGGGCCCGATGCCGACGAGTTGCTACCCCGGATGGCCGACCTCATCCGTACCCCGACCTTCATCTGGGACGAGTCGATGCAACCGCTGTACCTCGAGTTCGTCCTGTACGCGAGCCGCAACGCCGAGGCCCGGGCCAAACTCGGGGCAAGCATCGAGCGCTGGCGCGTCCTGGTCCAGAGGCTCATCGAGCAACAGCACGCCGCTCGCGGCGCCACCGCCCGGTACCCGGCCCGTCAGATGGCGGAGATCTCGCTGGCCGTATTCGAAGGTCTGTCGATCCACCGGCTGCTCGACCCGGACTCGGTGACCGACGAGACCCTGGACACGACCCTGTCGGCATTCTTCGACCTCATGGGGGTGCCCGCCGATAGCGACGATATCCCTGACGCGCCATCGGGTCGTCGTCGGTACGACGGATGAAGAAGGCCTACCCACGACGGCCATCCGGCACCAACCTCACGCCGTCAGATTCGTGCCCTCCACGTGCCCTGAGCACTCGACGTCTACAGCTTCTGGATGGTTGTTGTGGACAACACCCAGGACCGGCTGCAGCGCCGTTGACCTGCAACTTTACCGGTTTGGTTGGTGGAGGTGATGGGACTCGAACCCACGACTTCTTCGATGCGACCGAAGCGCTCTTCCAGCTGAGCTACACCCCCGAACGGGACGGCTCAGGATAGCGGACACCCCCCGGTGCACCGTGAGTTGGACGGGCGGCGCGTGTCACGCACCCGGCGGGGCCGCGAGTCGACCTCTACCCGCGCCCGGCCTTGACCGCGGCGAGGCCGAGACGCCACGGGACCAGGCCACCCCCGCCCTCACAGACCTGCTCGAGCACCATCCCGGCGTCGACGAACGCCGCCAGCAGGCCGGCGAGGGGCACGTGCCGGGCGCCGACGCGGCGTCGAATGCCGGGACCGAAGCGCGGCGTGTCGAAGGCCTCGGGCGGCACCCAGCGGGCATCGCGGTAGCCGAGGCAGTCGATGCGGGGTCCGGTCGGGTAGGCCTTCTTCATCCGTCGTACCGACGACGACCCGATGGCGCGTCAGGGATATCGTCGCTATCGGCGGGCACCCCCATGAG
>JBOGEU010000742.1:0-1477 GCA_050741995.1 Acidimicrobiia bacterium
CAACCATCCCGACTCCACTAATTTGTACTGGCTCCTGCGGGTCTCGGGAAGCCACACGACCCCGGGGAGCAGCAAGGGGTTGGGCAGTTGAGGAAAAGACGTGGACTATTCGGGTTGGGCAGACCTGTCTCGGTCGCGTCCGAGGATAGGGGTGCTGCCATCGTCGAGATGGCGATCCTGTTACCGATCCTCTTGCTGCTGGTGATCGGCGTGTTCGAGCTCGGAGGGGCCTTCAAGGACTACCTGACAACTTCCAATGCGGTACGCGAGGGGACCAGGATTCTCAGCGCCAGAGGGACCGACCCCACAGCCGACTGCGTGGCCGTGGTTGCAGCGGTCAGCTCGATGACCACGGCAACCAACCTCGATGATCTCGTCTCGGTGGAGATCTTCGAGGCCGACCCCGACGGCGACCCCGAGCCCGGCACAACCAACACATATACCTACTCGTCGGGCGACCCGACGATTTGCACGTCGACCGCCCCCAACTGTGGCTCTTGGAACTGCACCATCCAACAACCGCCATCATCGAGGAGTGCTCTCGTCGGGCCTGGGGTCTCACCAGACCTGGTCGGGATGAAGATCATCTACACCCACGACTGGTACAGCAACTTCCCGCCGTTCACGGGATCGATCACCATCGACGAGCAGACCATCTCTCGTCTCGAGCCGGAGGGACTCGGCTGATGCTCAAGCGGTTCAGACGACGACGTGAGAGGGAGCGGGGGGCGGCACTGATCTGGATCGCCGGCACCCTGGTCATCCTGCTCAGCATGGCGGCCTTCGCCACCGACCTGGGATGGATATTGCTCTGGAACGCCCGCCTCCAGGCGGCAGCCGACGCCGCGGCCCTGGCCGGCGTGGTGAATCTGCCCGGATTCGAGGACAAGGCGAGGGCAGATGCCGTGCTGGCGGCAGGCGCGAACGAATTCCCGGTCCCGGGGCGGGCGACCATGACCGACGAAGTGTTGGCAGAGAACGAATACCGGGTGACCCTCGATGCAGACGTCGACACCTTCTTCCTCCGTCTCATCGGGTTCGAGAAGTTCCATCTCTCGCAGACTGCCCACGCCCAGTACATCAAGCCGGTTCGCCTGGGGAGCCCGGAGAATCAGTTTGGTGGTCCGCCAGCCGATTTCTGGGCGGCGATCAATGGCCGATACACGGAGATTCAGCAGGGAGATCCCTACGCCTCACAGTGCACCTCGGTCAACGACGAAGCGTCATCACCCGGATGCAAGGGCCCGACAAATGGAGACTATCGGGCCGGGGGTTATTACTACGGAATCGAGGTCGGACCGGACTCGGACGACCTGTCGGTCGACATCTTTGACGGTGGCCACTACGTCGAGCCGGCGCCACCGCCGGAGCCGCCAGAGCCCCCACCGACACCACCAGCGACCCCACCACCCCCGCCGGACTTTGCTGGCGGGACGTCGGTCACCGGCGACTCATCGTGGCGCTGGAATTGGCCGGA
>JBOGEU010000743.1:0-1406 GCA_050741995.1 Acidimicrobiia bacterium
GGGCAGGTCCTCGAGTTCCTTGAACTCCTGGCGGGTCGAGTCGACCAGGTCGGCGGTGGTGATGCCCTTGGCGCCCCCGGCGATGAGGCGCTTGATGGATAGCTTCTTGGCCCGCCGGACGATGTTCTCGATCATCGCCCCCGACGAGAAGTCCTTGAAGTACATGATCTCCTTGTCGCCGTTCTGGTAGGTCACCTCCAGGAAGCGGTTGTCGTCGTCGGTCGAGTACATGCGGGCCACGGTGGCATCGATCATCTTGTCGATGGCGGCACCACGGTCGCCGGCCTTGGCCACCTCCTCCTCGGCGAGCGGCAGGTCGGTGGTGAGGTAGCAGGCGAAGATGTTGGCTGCCCCGACCCGGTCGGGACGTTCGATCTTGATCTTCACGTCGAGGCGGCCGGGGCGCAGGATGGCCGGGTCGATCAGATCCTCCCGGTTGGAGGCGCCGATCACGATCACGTTCTTCAGGCTCTCCACCCCGTCGATCTCGGCCAGCAGCTGGGGCACGATGGTCGACTCGATGTCGGAAGAGATCCCCGAACCCCGGGTACGGAACAGCGAGTCCATCTCGTCGAAGAAGACGATCACGGGCACGCCCTCCTCCGACTTCTCCCGGGCCCGCTGGAAGATGAGGCGGATCTGGCGCTCGGTCTCCCCCACGTACTTGTTGAGCAGCTCGGGGCCCTTGATGTTGAGGAAGTACGAGCGGGTGGACAGGTTTCCGGTCCTCTCCGACACCCGCTTGGCCAGAGAGTTCGCCACCGCCTTGGCGATGAGCGTCTTGCCGCAGCCGGGAGGGCCGTACAGCAGGATGCCCTTGGGCGGGGGCAGCTTGTGCTCGGTGAACAACTCACCGTAGAGGTAGGGAAGCTCGACAGCATCCTGGATGGCGTCGATCTGGTCGCCGAGCCCGCCGATGTCGTCGTAGCTGACGTCGGGCACCTCTTCGAGGATGAGCTCTTCGACCTCCGGGCGGGGGAGCTTCTCGACCAGGAGTCCGGAGCGCCCCTCCATGAGGAACGTGTCGCCGGCGCGCAGCTTCTCGCCGATGAGGTCCTCGCACAGCTCGACCACCCGCTCCTCGTCGGCCCGTCCGACGATGAGGGCCCGCCTGCCGTCCTCCAGAGTCTCCTTCAAGGTGACGACCTCGCCGGACATCTCCGCCGGACGGGCCATGACCACGTTGAACGACTCGTTGAGTACGACTTCCTGTCCCTTGCGGATCTCCTTGCCGTCGATGGCCGGGTGCAGCGCCACCCGCATCTTCCGCCCGGCGGTGAACACGTCGACGCTGCCGTCCTCGTTGAGGGTCAGGAAGGTGCCGTATCCCGAGGGGGGCATGGTGAGCTTCTCGACCTCTTCGCGCAGGGCGGCGATGTGCTCCCGCGCCTCGCGCAGGGTGTAGG
>JBOGEU010000744.1:0-1450 GCA_050741995.1 Acidimicrobiia bacterium
GTGTAGTACACTGAGTCGCCAGGCATCCCGATGGTCAGTCACCCCCACGCCCGATGAGCACGATCCTTCTCTCTGGTGTCGGCCAACTCGGCGGTTGGGCGCTCGAACTCCTCGCCCGGACCCCGGGTGTCGACCGCATCGTGACCCTGAAACGTGGGCCCTTCGTCGGCCCGTCGCTGTCGTCGCTGGCCATGATTGGCTCGGTGTTCCAGGGCCACACCAAGAGCTTCGAGCACCACCAGGTCGATCTCGCTGACGAGGAGGCGGTGGTGCGGATCCTGAGCGAGCTGCGACCCGCCGCCATACTGCACTCGGCCACCGTGCAGTCACCGCGTCGCATGATGCAGACGGAGATCGACCCCGGCCTCCGCCAGGTGCTTGCCACCGCAACGTTCGGGATGTGGCTCCCCTGGCATCTGCTCCCGGCGGCCCTACTGACCGCCGCGGTCGAGAAGGCGGGCATCGCGACCCATGTGGTGAACGCCGCCTTTCCCGATGTTGTCAACGTGGCCCTGTGGCGGAGGTTCGGCCACGGGCCAAGCGCAGGGGCGGGAAATGTCGAGGTCTGTGCCGCCCAGGTCCTCCGCCACGTGATGGAGGTCACCGGCGCCCCGGCCAAAGACATCGCGGTCTCGCTGGTCGGATCACACGCCCTGCTCACCCATGGCCCGGCCAAGGTCCCCCACAATTTCCGGCTTCGCGTCGACGGCCGCGATGTCACGACGGAATTCGACCTGGAGAAGATCCTGTCCTCGTGGCCCGAAGAGATCGATTGGAGGAAGGTCGACGTTTTCTCCCTTTTCGCCGCCTCGGCGGTCAAGAACGCAATGGCCTTGATCGGAGAGGCAGAGATAAGCACCCACGTCACCGCCCCGCTTGGCCTCCCAGGGGGTTATCCGGCCCGAGTCGAGAACGGAACAATCAGGCTCGATTTGCCCCCAGATCTGAGCAGGGAAGCTGCGGTTGGGCTCAACGAGGATGCATTGCGCTGGGATGGGATCGACCGGATCGAATCGGACGGCGCCGTGGTCTACACCGCAGAGGCCGGCGCGGCCATGATCGAGCTCGGTATCCCATCCGACCCGGTAGTCCCGGCCGAGCTTCCTCGCCGATCCGCCATCTTGACCGACCTCTACCAACGTCTCGCCGTACACAAGGAGAGCCATGCCTGATTTCGTTCGCAAGCCCCTAGTCGGGCTTTTCCCCCTGATTCCGCTCAGCCTCGACGTGGATGAGGAGATCGACTTCGAGGAGGTGCGCCGAAGCGTCGGCCTCGTCGCCGAGTCCGGCGCTCCAGGTTGCATCGTCTTCGGTTCCATGGGGCAGATGGCCAGCGTCTCCGAACGCGAATTCGATGCCGTGTGTGAAGTTGCGGTAGAAGCTGGTCACGCTGGTGGGATCGCCGTGGTGGTGGGGAGCACAGCCTCCTTCCAGAAGGAAGCGGTGAGAC
>JBOGEU010000745.1:0-2105 GCA_050741995.1 Acidimicrobiia bacterium
GGTCGGGTCTAACCTGCCGCCGAGATGGATCCCAGATCGGTGCTCGACGATGTGCTGGCTGAGGCGCCGACCCTGGTGGAAGGCGCCTCGTCTCTCGACGCCCTGGATCGGGTCGAGAGCAGCCTGCTCGGGAAAGGCTCTGCGCTCGGCGACGTGAGACGTTCGATGGGCGGACTCGAAGCCGAGGAGCGCCCCGTGGTCGGCGCCAGGCTCAACGAGGTCACCGAGGCGATCCAGGCGCTTCTCGCGGCCCGCAGGGTGGCCTTGGAGGTCGAGGAAGGGGACCGGAGGCTGAGCGAGGACCGTATCGACGTCACACTCGAATCGCACACCCTGCCGTTGGGGTCGTTGCACCTGATCCAGCAGACCATCGACGAGGTCGTCGACATCTTCGTCGGGCTCGGTTACCGGGTGGCAGACGGGCCCGAAGCCGAGCTGGGCTGGTACAACTTCGACGCCCTCAACACGCCGCCGACTCATCCCAGCCGTCTCGAGTCGGACACCGTGTATCTCGACTATGGGGACCCCTCGGACGAGGTCCTGCTCCGTACCCAGACCTCACCGGTCCAGGTGCGATGGATGGAGCGGCACGATCCGCCGGTCTATGTGGTGGTGCCGGGCAAGGTCTATCGCCAGGAGACCACCGACGCCACCCATCTCCCCGTTTTCCACCAGATCGAAGGGCTGGCCGTCGACGACTCGATCCGGTTCTCCGACCTCAAGGGGACTCTCGCCCATTTCTCCCGCGAGTTCTTCGGGCCCAAGACCACGGTGAGGCTCAGACCTCATTTCTTTCCCTTCACCGAGCCGAGCGCCGAGCTCGACGTCTCCTGCTTCGCCTGTGACGGCGGGGTGCCGGGATGCCGTGTCTGCGGCGGGGCGGGGTGGTTGGAGATGCTGGGCTGCGGGATGGTCGACCCCAACGTCCTCGAAGCAGTGGGGTACGACTCGTCGCGTCTCTCAGGATTCGCCTTCGGCATGGGCGTGGAGCGGATGGCGATGGTCAGGCACGGGATCAACGACATCCGGCACTTCGTGGACAACGACATTCGCTTCCTGAGGCAGTTCTGATGAAGGTGCCCTTGCGCTGGCTGCAGGAGTTCATCGACCTCCCCACCACCGATCCCGCCGAGCTGTCCGTCGTGCTGGCGATGATCGGGCACGAGGTGGAGGGGTATGAGACGCTGAGCGCCGCATGGACCGATGTGGTTGTGGGCCGGGTGGAGCAGATCGCTCCGCATCCCGATGCCGACAAGGTCCGGGTTTGCCAGGTCGACGTCGGCTCCGGGCCCGAGCAGATCATCTGTGGCGCCTGGAATTTCTCAGAAGGCGCCTATGTCGCCGTCGCCCGCCCCGGGGCGGTCCTGCCCGGTGACTTCGAGATCGGGAAGCGGACGATCCGGGGTGTCGATTCCAACGGGATGATCTGCTCCGAGAAGGAGTTGAGGCTCGGTGACGACCACGCCGGGATCCTGGTGCTCGACGGAGAGCCGGAGCCGGGTACGGAGTTCTCGCATTTGTTGGAGCTGCCCGATGTCGTCTTCGATCTGAGCATCACCCCCAACAGGCCCGATGCCATGTCCCTCGTCGGCCTGGCCCGGGACCTGGCCGCCCACTATGCCATCGAGCACCGGGTGCCGGAGCGCCCGCTGCGGACCGTCACCGGGGCCCCGGCGATCAAAGTCGTCATCGAGGACCCGGTCGGCTGCCGTCGCTTCACCGCACGTGAGATCAGAGGTGTGACCATCGGAAGATCGCCGCTCTGGGTCCGGCACCGTCTCAACAAGGCGGGGGTCAGAGCCATCTCCAATGTCGTCGACGTCACCAACTATGTCATGCTCGAGCTGGGGCATCCCCTTCACGCATTGGACGCCGGCGCGGTCAGCGGCGACCGTCTCGTGGTCAAGCGGGCTCAGGACGGAGAGACCCTGGTGACACTCGACGACGAGGAGCGGCGGCTGGGGCCCGAGGACCTGATCATATACGACGACGAGGGGCCGACATCGATGTCGGGAACCATGGGCGGCGCCCGCTCCGAGGTTGCTCCGGGCACGATCGACGTCCTCATGGAGGCCGCCTCCTGGGATCCGCCGACCATCATGTAC
>JBOGEU010000746.1:0-1017 GCA_050741995.1 Acidimicrobiia bacterium
GGCACCAGCGTGATCGTTGGGATCAACCGCTTTGTCACCGAGGACGGTGGCGGGGTGCCGGTTCTGGAGATCGACCCGGCACTCGAAGAGGATCAGAAGCGGCGGCTCGCCGGATGGCGGGCGGGTCGGGACCAGGGGGCCGTAGACGCTGCCCTGACCGGCCTACAGACCCAGGCCGCGACCGATTCCAACCTGCTGCCGGCGATGAAAACCGCGCTGGCGACCGGCGCGACCGTGGGTGAGGTCTCGGATCTGCTGCGGGCTGTGTTCGGGGTTCATCGGCCGGGATGATTGGTAGTCGGCAACCGGCCCTTGGTAGCGTCGGTGGCTGCGAGTGACATGACGGACGACAGAAGACACCTACTCATCCTCGGTGGCGGCCCCGCCGGCACCCAGGCGGCCACGACCGCCGCCTCCAAGGGGGCGAAGGTGACCTTGGTCGAGAAGCAGATCGTCGGCGGGGCGGCCCACCTCTGGGATTGCATCCCGTCGAAGACGATGGCGGCGGCCGCACTACGTCACACATCGGTCCAGAACGCCGCGCAACTCGGCCTCGAGACCGAGCCGACCAGGGTCGACACCGGTGTCCTCGCCATGAGGATCAAAGCGATAACCGGTGACATCAATCAGAATTGGCTCGATCTCCTGGGGTCGCAGTCGGTCGACATCGTCTACGGCCACGGCCGCTTCGTCTCCGCTCACGAGGCGGTGGTGGAGACCGAATCAGGTCAACGCAGCTTCACCTTCGACCGGGCCATGATCTCCACCGGATCCTCTCCGCGGATCCCCGAGTGGGCGCCTGTCGACGGGGAACGGGTGCTGACCACTCGTGACTGCTACGACTTGAAGGACGTCCCCGAGCACGTCGTGGTGATCGGCTCGGGAGTCACCGGGGTCGAGTTCACCCACATCTTCGAGAGCCTGGGAGCGAAGGTGAGCCTCGTGGTCTCGAGACGCCAGATCCTGCCCTACCGGGATTCGGAAGTGGCTGCCGTCCTCGAAGAGGACTTCCTGGAG
>JBOGEU010000747.1:0-5335 GCA_050741995.1 Acidimicrobiia bacterium
GGCTGTCGCCCACCCACATCCACAGGTCGGGTCAGATCAGGGAGCTTCGACGGCCTCGAACCTCGGGTCGGCGAAGTCGGGCTCCAACCGGTTCTGGTTGTCGGGGTGGAGGTCGATCATGAATTGCCAGACCGCTTTCTCCGCCTCGATCCAGTCTTCGGTCAGGTAGACCGAGTCCACGAACCAGTCGTTCTCGCCGGCCATGAACTCCTGGATAAAGGCGATGTCCTCCTCGGACTCCACTGCGAAATGCTGGGGGTAGGTGGAGATTATCTCGGCCTGGATCTCGGGGTCCGCCCAGTCGTCGATGCCCCGTTGCCACAGGTCGAGGAATGCCGCCGCCGTGTCCGGGTGGGCGTCGTAGAACTCCTCGGTGGCCGTGAACAGGTTGGACATCACGTGTCCTTCCTCGCTCTCGAATCCGGAGAACTGGTTGTAGAGCTGGAAGGGCATGAGACCGTCGTACATCAGCACGAGCTCGCCGGTCCGCAGGTAGGGGGCAGCCGCCTCAGGAATGATCACCGCTGCCTCGCAGTCGCCGTTGAGCAGGTTCTGCGGATTGACGAAGTGATCGTTCACGATCAACTCGTAGTCGCCGCCACCGACGAAGTAGTCGATGTCGTGGAGCTCTTTCATCGCCACCGACCAGAACTGGGTGTTGGACACCGGGCTGCTGACACAGATCGGCGAGCCGGGCGGCACGTCGGGCAGCTCCTGGTATCCGGTGTCGGCCCGGGTCATCATCGGCGACCGCTGGAAGTTGTACTTCCCGAAGGTAACCGTCTTGATCCCCGTCTCCTGCTCTAGCACCGGGATCTCCTGGGTGCCCATCGAGACGATGTCACCGTGTCCGCCGGCGAAGAAGGTGAACTCGTCCCAGGTCGAACTGGTCACGATCCGGGTGTTGAACTCCTCCTCCCACTCGACGATGATCCCGTTGTCGTTCATGTAGTCCCAGACCGGATCGGGTGCGAAAGCAAAGCGGATGACGGTTCTCGCCTCCTCGCCTCCACCATCGCCCTCGCCCTCGCCCTCGCCTTCGCCGTCACCGCTCCCGCACGCCGTGACCACCATTGCCACGATGGCGATGAGTGTCACCCAACGCCATTTCGATCTCGGTAGCACCTTTACCTCCATCGTCGTCTTGGATATGCCGCACCCCGAAGGGCGTGACCGGCGCGATCATATATCAGACAATCCATACTTTGTAGTGTGAAACGGGTGTCATCCACGACGCGGGTCGAAAACCACCGATGAAGGTGAGGGTCCGAGGGCTCGGATTCGGTTACCCGGGAGCCACCCCGCGAGCACCGGTTCTGTCCAATCTGGATCTCGATGTCGAAGCCGGGAGCGTCCACGCCGTCGTCGGGGCCAATGGCTGCGGGAAGAGCACGCTGCTGCGAATCATCGCCGGTCTCGAGAAGCCGACAACGGGGAGCGTCGAGTTCGTCGGCCCGCAACATCATGAGAACAAGACCGCCTTGGTGTTCCAGGACCCACGTCTATTGCCTTGGTGGACCGTGGAGCGGAACATCGCCATCAGCGCCGAGTTCAGTGAGAAGCCGGACCAGATGTACCAGAAGATCCGCGACTTCCACACCAAGCGAATGGGCTTGGGCCGGGTGCGCTCCCAGAAGCCGGACACCCTCTCCCTGGGTCAGCAGACGATGGCCGGGCTGGGCCGGGGCATCGCCCATGACGCCGCGGTGCTCCTTCTCGATGAGCCGTTCGCCCACCTCGATGCATTGAATCGAAGAAAGCTCCACGAGGAGTTCGAGACCCACTGGCAGATGGATCCGAGAACCATCCTGCTCGTGACCCATGACGTGGACGAGGCGGTCATGCTCGCCGATCGGGTGTCCGTCATGAGCCGCGGGCCGGGCCCTCTGGTCGACACCATCGAGGTCGATGCCGAACGGCCGCGGGTTGGCATCTCGCCGGTGCACCCCGGCATCCGATCGGCAACGACCTGGGTTTGGGATGCCTTGGAGCGGAGCGGGGCGGCATGACCACGATCGCGTTCTACGGACTGGGTCGGATGGGGGGCCCGATGGCAGGGCATCTGGCGGCGGCCGGTCATCGGGTGATCGGGGTGGATCCGTCCCCCGCCGCAAGAGAGAGCGCCCGGGTCGGCGGGGTCGAGGTCCTCGATGACGCGACCGATCTCCGGGCGCCCCTCGTTCTCAGCTCCCTCCCCGACACCCCCGAGGTCGAGGAGGTGTACCTCGGTGGCCTCTTCGATCGCCTCGAGCCCGGTTCCCTGTGTCTCGACATGTCGACAATCGACGTGAGCGCGTCACAGAGGATTGGGAAGGTGGCCCGGGAGGGCGGGCACTACTTCCTCGACTGCCCGGTGAGCGGCTCCTCGATCCACGCCGTGGCCGGGACCCTGGCCGTGATGGTTGGCGGCGAGGTCACGGCGTTCGAACGCGCCCGTCCTTACCTCGGCGCCTTCAGCAGCTCGGTTCACCACGTCGGCCCCAATGGCGCCGGCCTCGAGATGAAGCTGATCACCAATCGCCTGCTGACCGCGCATCTGGTGGCCATCGCCGAGGCGATCGTCGAGATCGAGGACGGCGGGCTGGACATCGCTGCCGGCCTCGAGCTGCTCCGGGAGGGCGCCGTGCCACGGCTGCTCGAATACAAGGCGGAGCCGATGTCGCGGCGGGACCACTCGCCTCTCTTCACCGTGGACCTCATGTCCAAGGATCTCGGCCTCGCCGACGCTCGCCGCCCCGCCGGTGAGGTGACGGCGGCGGCAGCCGCCGTCATGCGTCGGGCCCGTGATCGTGGTCTGGGGCCCGAGGACATCGGCGCCGTCATTGAGGTGCTGGGAGAGGGGCCAAGGGTTGTCCCCCCTTTCCAAGGGGGGACCGACTGAGCGAAGCGAAGTCGAGGGGGGTTGGCTCGTCTCCCACGTCGAATGCACCCCTTCGGGCATGGCTCAGATCTTGAGGAGGCGGGCTGCGTTGCCCCCGACGATCAGAGCGTGCTCCTGTTGGGTCAGGGTGGCGTCGGCGAGGAAGGCCAGGGGGTCGGTCGGTCCCATGTCGAATGGGTAGTCGGTCCCCATCAGCACGTGGCCGGCTCCGAACTCGCCCACCAGGTACTCGACCGCGGATGGGGCGAAGACGGTGGTGTCGAAAAAGAGCTTGTGCAGGTACTCGCTCGGGGGACGGGGGATGTGTCGTCGTGTCTCCGGCCTCACCTTGTATGCGTGATCGGTTCGGGCGAAATAGAAGGGCAGGTAGCCGCCACCGTGGACGACGAGCAAGCGCAGGTCGGGGAAACGCTCCCAGACGCCGCCCAGGATCATGCGTGAAACGGCGACGGTCGAGGCAAGTGGCATGCACACCACGTTGATGAGGTAGTAGTCGTCCATCCGCTGCGGCTCGGTCCACCCGTGCGGATGGAGAATGACCAGCATCTCCAACTCCTCGGCCCGGGCCCAGATCGGGTCGAAGCGCCTATCGTCGAGATCGCCACCGTTCACGTCGGCGTTGACCTCGAACCCGTTGAAGCCGAGATCGTTGCTCACCCTGGCCATCTCGGCCACCGCCGCCTGGGGATGATCCATCGGCAGGTTGGCGATGCCCACGAAGCGGTCAGGGTGGGTCCGCGCCATCTCGGCGATCGCCTCGTTCTGCATCGAGCTCACCCGGGGTCCGGTCCCAGCGTCCAGCCAGTGGAAGTACTGGGGTGGAGCGATGGCCAATGCCTGGATGTCGACGCCCTGGAGGTCCATGTCGGCTATCCGGCGCTCGGTGTCGAGGAATTGGGCGGTCTGGGTCGCCCGCAGCTCACGGTTGTACCGGGTGCTCTCCGCGGGCTGGACCAGCATCCTCGGGTCGTACTCGGGCCGGAAATGCGGTGCCGCGATGGCGGCGGCGGCCGGCACCTCGACGTGGGTGTGGATGTCGATAGTGGGATAGGGCGGCTTGGCTGCCGTCGACGGCTCCCAACGCGGCCCGAGCTCCTGCCACCACTCGTCTGGTCTGGGACTCACCGGACGACAATATATTGTGCAACATCGCCACCCCAGTCGTGAGCCGCCTCCTCCACCCGATCGGGACCGCCACCTCGTCCACCGAGCGTCTCGCCCTGGCCATTGCGGCCGGTGCCCTGGGGACGCTTGGATTCTCGGTGACGGCCCCTCTTCTCCCCGATCTGGCTGATGCGCTGGCGGTGAGTCGGGGGTCGATCGGCTTGGTGCAGGCCGCAGTGTCTGTCCCCGGTGTCCTGCTCTCGATCGTGATCGGGTATCTCGCCGACCGTTTCGGCCGGAGAAGGGTGGTGTTGGCCAGCCTCATGATCTTCTCCACCTTTGGCCTTGCAGGATTTTGGGCCAGGTCGTTCTGGGGCCTCGTCGCCGTGCGCCTCATTCAGGGCGCGGGCACCTCGGGGATCCTGGGTCTCGGCATCGTCCTCGTGGGTGACCTGTTCGAGGGGCCGGCCCGCACCAGGGCGATGGGCTTCAACTTGAGCGGGACGATGCTGGCCAATCTCACCGGGCCTATCGTCGCCGGCGTCGTCGGCCAGGGAGGCGTGTTCCGGCCGTTCCTCCTCTTTGTGATCGGCTACCCGCTGGCGCTATGGGCGACGCGGATGCCGGTGGAACAGGTCCGGGAGGTGGAGTCACCGCTGAGTCACGCCGACGAGGCCCTCGGCACGTTGCGCCGCGGTCGTCATCTCGTCGACTATGTCGGGGTCCTGGTGGCGACCGTCGGGGTGACCGTGGTGATGCACGGCCTGGGTTTCACCACCGTGCCCCTGTTCCTCGACGGCGAGTTCGGGATCGGCTCGTCGGGCCGTGGTCTGGTCATTGCCGCCTTCCAGGTCGGGGTGGTGCTCGCCGCCATCCAGATCGGGCGTCTTCGGTCGCGGCATGGCGGATCACGTCTGGTCGGGGCCGCCTTCTCGATGATTGGCCTGGGGATGGCGGTGACCGGCCTGGCCCGGCATTGGGCTGTCGTCCCCGTCGGTCTCGCCCTGGCCGGCTTCGGATTCGGGCTGTTCGTCCCTCAGGTCCAGGATCGGGCTGCCACTCTGGGCGGCCCGGTCTACCGGGGGCTGACCGTGCTCACCTGGGTCACCTTCGTCCGGCTCGCCCAGGTGATCGGCCCGCCCACAGGGTCGTGGTCGGCCGAATCACTCGGGCCACGAGCCACCTTTGGCATCGCCGCCCTGGTCATGATCCTGGCCGCGGTCCTGTGGCGGCCGATCCGACGAAGGGCCAAGGGCAAACCCGTTAGCGCCTGATACAAGATGCATCATGCACGATGTACCATCGAGCGGATGCGGTTGGCCAATTTCGTGGTCGAGGGAGAACGTCGCC
>JBOGEU010000748.1:0-1567 GCA_050741995.1 Acidimicrobiia bacterium
GTGGAACATCGGGTTGAGCTCGACGAGTGATCTCAGGGTCGGGCTCGCGTTGTCGAGAAACGTGAGAGGCCAGATGATCGGCGACAGGTAGAGCCAGAGCCGGTTGACATATGGGATCAGGTTGTTGATGTCGCGAAACGGCACTGCGAGACGAGCCACCATCGCGCTCAGGCCCAGGTTGAACAGGATCTGGATCGGGAACACCAACAGCAGGAGAAACGTGTAGCGGGAGGGGTGGATGCCGACTGCCGGCCAGGAGATCGCATAGAAGACCAGCAGCGAGGCAAGGAAGCCCACCGCCGATTCGATGAGGCTGGAGGCCAGGAGCACCAGCCGGGGGAATTTGAGGTTGGCCAGAAGCTTCGAGTTCTGGAGGATGGCATTGGCACCGCCGGTCATCGACTGGTGGGTGAAGTGGAAGACGAACATCCCGGAGAGCAGATATGCGATGTAATCCGGAGGTCGTGAGCTACCACCGAACAGGACCCCGAACACGAAGAAATACACCAGGCCGAGCAGCAGCGGGTTGAGAACCCACCAGAAAAGGCCGAGGGCGGTCGAAGCGTTCCTGGCTTTCAGGTTTCCCATGGCCAGGAACCAGGCGAACTCCCGGCGGTTCCACAGATCGGTGAAATAGGTGCGCAGGCGGCGGGCGTTATAGGCGATGCCGGATGGGGGCGAGACAGCCACGGGACGTGATTGTATGACCCGCCTCATGAGAAACCTGAGTTCATGTTTGTCGTGGGCACGGCCCCAACTACGCTGCCAAAGGTGGTCGCCCAAGCAGTGTCAGCCGTCGCGCTGGTCCTCCTTGTGGCCAGCGGATGGGCCAAGTTGGTCGATCCCGACCCGACACGAGGCGCGATGAAGGCTGCTCGTCTCCCCTCCTCACGTCTCGTCTCCCGCGTCCTCGGTCTCACCGAGATAGTTGCCGCTATCGCCGGACTGGCACTGGGCACGAAATGGCTGGCACTGGCGGCCCTCCTCTATCTCGGGTTCGCGGTGTTCACCACGGCCGCGGTTCGCCGGCGCCTCCCGATCCAGAGCTGCGGGTGCTTCGGCCGGGCGGACACTCCGCCCACGAACATCCACGTGACCTTCAACATCGTGGCGACCGTTGCCCTCGCCTACCTTGCCATCGCGACGAGACAGGTCATGCCCTGGGAAGGCCCCCCCCTCGAACTGGCCCTCTATCTCTCGTTCAGCCTCATCGGCGCCTATCTCGCCTACCTTGTCCTGTCACAGCTCCCCCGCACCCTTCACCTGACGAACACCCGATGAGCACCAAACTGGTAGCGGCCGCCAGCCGGGCCCTCGACACCCACACCTCACGCCGGGGCTTCCTCCGGCGAGCAGCCATGGTGGGGACGGCTCTGGTCGCCGCCCCGGCCGCCTACGCCCTCCGACCGGGCAGCGCCTACGCCGCGATAGTGCCGAGCAACTGCGGCTCCGGCGCCGCCTGCAACGACGGTTGGACCGACTTCTGCAGCAATGTGCACGGGGTCAACACCTGTCCCCCGGGCAACGTGGTTGCCGGATGGTGGCGAGCAGAGGGCAACAAGTACTG
>JBOGEU010000749.1:0-5316 GCA_050741995.1 Acidimicrobiia bacterium
ACGGCGAATGTCAAGGTCTCGCCGTCGACGACTGGGGAGAACACCGCCGCGGAGCCGACGTCTCTCCCGCTGACCACGAGCTCGGACTCGAGCGCGGATGCCTGGCCCGACTTCCAGAAGAGGACGACAGGTGTCTCACCGACCTCACTGTTGGTGGCGGACGCATCTCCATCCGCCAGGCCATCGAGAGCCCAGGCACGAGCAGCGCCGTCGATGGCCACGCCGACCACGCGTTGTTTGGCTGCAGCCCGGTCGTCGACCGCGCCTCGGAACAGGAAGGGTTGGGTGTCCGGGTTGTCGTAGCCGGCATAGGGGTTGTCACCGTAAGGTCGGCTGTACCCGGTCGAGTCACGGTCGAGCACCCTCGCCTCGGGGAACGCGACCTTGAAGTCCGACCAGCCGAGCAAGGGCGACGAGATCGGCTCGAGCCTCTCCCCGGTGAGGGCGCCGACCACCGCCCGGCCGTCGAAATGGGTCCAGAGCGACTCGGTGGCACGGTCGTACATGACCAGAGCGGAGGCATAGAGCCGCCCTGACGTGCCGAACGTGGTGACCTGACCAGCGACCTCGCGCCGGTAGCTGACCGCACTGTTGCACAACGGGCAATAGGTCACCGCGACGGGGACTCCGCCCACGGTGTCGTTGACGATCTCGTGCCATATCAGGATCTGAACCGGATAGGCGTGAACCTCGTCGTTCAATTCCAAATAGATCACCGGCTCGTTCGTACCGATCCACTCTTCCGCCTCCTCAACGGAGACGAACTGGGGATCGTCGATTGGGGGAATACCGTCGGGTGGGGGACCGCCGCTGATGATCTCAGCAGGATCGATCAGGGGCTCCGGGAAGGAGGGGTCTCCCATATCGTCCAGCGCCGAAGCAACCTCGGCGCCGGGCTCGATCGTTGCCGGGGGAGCGGGCGTCGTCGACTCTGTCTCGATGGTCGTGGCCGGCTCCACCTCTCTGGTCCCGGTCACGGTGTCACCGTTCCCGCACGCCACGACGAGAAGTGCGGTCCCAGTCAAAAGGCCGAGGATGCGCATGCGCATGACCAAGCCAACTCTGCCCGCGACACCGGACTTCGAGGAGTGTCGCAGGAGCGACACTCCTACGCGCTCCGCGCACTGAACCGGATCAGTCCGATTCGACTCTGGCTGACCTACAGAGTGTCGCAGGTGCGACTCTTGCCGAAGGGTGACAGCCCGCAACCGTTTCACGGTGGGATGGCCAGGAGCCCAGAGAAGACCAGAAGTCGAGTCCGCATGTTCTCGGTCTCGTCTGTCGCGATCATCGCCCTGGTCGCCGGCGTGCTCTGGTTGACCCGTGAACCTACGGTACCTGCATCAGCTCCAGAGGCGCCAGAGGTGACCCTGGAATTCTTCGATGGGAGTTCCCAACAACTCAGCGAGCTTCGAGGCCGACCCGTCGTGCTGAACTTCTGGGCATCTTGGTGCCCGGCGTGCGTCAGCGAGATGCCGGCATTCGGGGAGGTCCACCGTCGTCTCGGAGATCAGGTGGAGTTCATCGGGGTCAACATGCAGGAGGTCGACCTCGCCGCGGCCGAAAGTCTGGCGGAGCAGACCAACGTCGACTACCGGCTCGCCCACGACCCGGACGGTGTCATCTACAACCGCTTCGGTGGAATCGCGATGCCCACGACGGTCTTCATCTCTGCGACAGGTGCCGTGGAGCAAGTCCATGCCGGGGCTCTCTTCGAAGAGGATCTGATGGCCATTATCGAGGCCCAACTTCTGGGATGACCACATCCTCAGGCGAGCCAGAGAAGAGGTTCCTGTCGGTAAGCTCTTCGCGGACACTCCTTCTCGGATCAGGTGACTCCGCCAACATGAAATTGGCCCAAGACCAGCACCTGGCATGGCTGGCACGTTCCTTCGGGCGACCCGACTATCTGCCTCTCACCAACGACGACATCGAGACCCTCAAGAGCGTGGCCGAGCCGATCTCCCGGTTTACCGGCTCGCACCTGTTCAAGGAAGGCGAGTCGGCATTCGCCGCCTACGTGATCAGATCCGGTGAGATCGACCTATATCGCATGCACAACGGACGACGTCGCGTGGTGGCTCGTGTCGGCCCCGGTTCGGTGATCGGCGATGTCGACATGTTCGGTGAAGGCACCTACATGTCTTCGGCCCGTGCTGTCAACCAGGTCAAGGCCTTTCGCTTCAAGCGAGAGGTGCTGATCCCGGAGTTGGCCAAACATCCGGCTCTCTGCCTTCGCTGGCTGGTGTCAGCGCTACGCCAGCTGCAGAACACCCAACGACGAATCGTCCACCTCATGCACAAGACGGTACTCGCCCAGGTCGCAGATCTCCTCGTCGAAGAAGCGGCCAAGAGCGGACCCGATCTGGAGCTATCCCAAGCCACGATTGCGACCTTGCTCGGCTCGAGCAGGCAAACCGTGAACGAGGCGATAGGAACACTGCGCGACATGAGTGCGGTCAAGACCAGATACCGGATCATCAGCGTCGTCGACCCCGAGAAGCTCAACGAGGTCGCAGCCGGTCACGTCGACTGAAACGCCCAACAGCCGCAGAGGCGACACTCGGCTGCAACAGGCCTCCTCCAGTCGGTTGATGGAGATATGACTGGTCTTATCGCAGCGGCGTTCGTCGCCGGAATGGTGGCGACAGTCAACCCATGCGGGTTCGCCATGCTCCCCGCATACCTGGGCTTCATCCTCGGCGACCGCGGGTCCAGTCGAGGATCAGCCCTCGTCGTAGGTCTCGCCGTGTCGAGCGGATTCGTGGCCGTCTTCGTCGTCTCCGGCGTCTTGATCGCATCGGGACTGCGGGCGATAGTGACCTGGATACCCTGGATGGCCCTGGTGGTCGGGATTGGTTTGGTCGTCGCCGGTATCGCCGGCCTGCGGGGTTCCTATCTGTTTGCTCGGCTGCCGGGTGTGAAGCGATCTTCACATGATCGGTCGATCAAGGGTCTGATCGGGTTTGGCGCCTCGTATGGATTGGCCTCGCTCTCCTGCACTCTGCCGATATTCCTGAGCTTGATCGCTGGGACGCTGACGACGGGATCTGTCCGGGAGTCTGCGCTCGTCCTCACGGCATACGGTCTCGGTATGAGCCTGGTGGCGGTCGTTCTGACCTTGACCGTCGCCGCCGGACGCGACCGCCTGGTCGGCGCTATCCGGCCCCTGACGGCACGTCTCAACACCATCTCCGGTTGGGTGATGATCCTTGCCGGGTTGTTCATCGTCTGGTATTGGGCGACGGTCCTGATCGGAGGGGCGGCGGATTTCGGTGCCAACCCGGTGGTCCGGTTCGTCGAGAACATCAGCGCCGATGTCGCCAACCTGGTTGTCGCCAACCCACTCCTGATCGCTGTCGGTGTCCTCCTGCTCGGCGGTGCTCTGTGGATCCTGACTCATCGACCGATGAGACCGACGGACACCGACGGCCACGGCTCTCCTCGGTGAGGACTGGACCAAAGTCCCCAGCGCCGTTCTGGTCGGACCGGGCGGCAACGGAGGCCGGGGGAACGGCTGCGGCCCGGCACGTCGCTAGCTGGGGAGGCGATCTCACATTGATCTCCGCCCGTGAGCCCATGCCAGGGTCGATCCTCGAGCAGCAACTGGGGGTACTCGGAGACATCGGGTCGATTCGGCACGACGCTGGAGGATCGGATCGGTTTGATCCTCGACGCCTTGATCGGATACGGCCTGGATGAAGAGCCGCAAGGGGTGATGGCCGAAATGATCTCCGCCGTCAAATGAAGCCGACGCACCCGTCATCTCCTTGGACGTGCCATCGGGACGCGACGGAGACACCGGTCGGGCGGCAGGTGCAGCCGTTGCTCCCACCGAGACTCTCACACTCGCACTGCCGAAACCTGGTTACGCGGTGGCGGACGCGGGCGACATCTGGCTGGCCGACACGGCATTCCCGTAGGCGTCTTCAGACGAGTTGGCGTCGAACCCTCTTCGCGGATCTTCGAGAACGGGCCGATCGTGCATCTGAATCGCACACTGTCCTAACCACGACAAAGGCGAAGACTCTGGACCTTTTGAGTGGTTCCTTCAGTAGCAAGCCGCCACGACACGCCCTGACAGGGTCACCTCTCGCGTGTGTATGGGGCGCCGACTCAGAAGGAGACACTTATGAGCAAGGTTCCGGTCCACGACATCTTCACGGCTCCTGCCGGCAGCCGTGAACCTCTCACCCGTCAGGCCGAGCGTGTCGGCAAGGTAATCAACATATTTGGCGCCATGGCCAACTCACCCACGCTCATGGAAATGTACGACCTGGTCGAAACCCATCTGTCCAAGAACTCCAATCTCGATAACGCCACCCGCCAGGCCATTCACCTCACTGTCGCTGCCGTCAACGACTGCAGCTACTGCCAATCGGCATACACAGGGGCCGCCAAGGCCGCAGGGTTCGAGATGGACGAGACGGTCCAGATTCGCCAGGGTCGAGTCGAAGACCAGCCGAAGCTCAATGCGCTGCTCACCCTTTGCAGGCAGATGGCCGACAACCGCGGATGGGTGGACCAGTCGGCGTGGGATGGAGCTGTGAGTGCGGGCTGGAGCAAAGAGGAGATCCTCGACGCTTACGCAGATGTCGTGCGCACGATTCTCACCAACTACTTCAACCACCTAGTTGGTACCGAACTCGATCTGCCTGCGGTGCCGGCGCTTCCCTCCTGAGGGTCGGTCGAGGAGACGCCGCCAGAGTCTCTTCGACTCCTCGTCAACGGGCCAGAACGTCTCGAGTCGGTGAGGCCGCCAATAGGCTCGACCGACCGATCTCTGGTCAGCCGCTGCTGTTGACCATCGCGAGAGGGTAACCGGAGCATTTTCCTGGGGAGCGCAGCCGTGGATGGCAGACCCGAAGTTCGCCTCGACCTCCTCCGGTGGGAGGCCTTATCGCCACCATCGACTGGACGTGTCGGCGAACAGCCATGTCGCCAGCAGGGGAAGCCCTCTCGGGTTTGATTTGAAGCGCATGGGGTGGCTGGCATTGGGTGTCGGAGGCTTAGGTTTGGATTCTCGCGTCCTTGTGTCCTCAGCGGACGGGGGGGTGAGCCGGTCCCGGTTTGCCGGCCCACCCCCCCGGTGGTCAGCGTGTCTTCGCTCGGTGGCGCTCGGCTTCCCATCGGTCGAGATGGTGGATGCCGGCTATGCACCACATCGCCTCGTGGTCGGTGGGGTCGGGGACGCCGCGCAGCCGTCGGATCAGCTCACCGAGACCACCCACCTCACAGCCCGGTGTACCTAGGAACGCTGCGATCAGATAGGAGATGGCGACGGCGATGAGGAAGCCGACGTCGAACCAGTAGAGG
>JBOGEU010000750.1:0-3665 GCA_050741995.1 Acidimicrobiia bacterium
GTGGCCATCCATGCCATCGGCGATCGGGCCAACGACAACGTGCTCGACCTCTTCGAGGACCTGATCGGGATGGGGGCGGACCCGGCCCGTCTTCGGGTGGAGCATGCCTCGCTGCTCACCGAGCCCGCGATCGAGCGCATGGGGCGGCTCGGGGTGACTGCCTCGGTGCAGCCCGCGTTCCTGGCCTCGGAGTCGTCGTGGCTGAGCAAGCGCCTGGGAGAGGAGCGGATGAACCGGGTCTATCCGTTTCGCTCACTGCTTCAAGCCGGGGTGCCTCTCCTCGGTGGCAGCGACTCACCGGTGGAGCTCCCCGATCCCGAGGTGGGGATCCGGGCCGCCGTCGACCGCCATGGCATCAACCCCTCCCAGGCAATCACCGAACCCGACGCCCAATCCCTCTTCGCCCCACCCCCACGCTCCTGACCCCCGGGGAACGCCGGCAAAGAGTGCGAACCTCAGCTTCCGCGTAACGGATATGAAACGAACCGTCTCAGGTTCGCAACGCCTCGGCCAGAGACCGAAAGTCGGCAACGGTGTTGTAGTGATGCGCCGAGATCCGCAAAAGTTGATGCGGCCATCGCGGCCAGTTCATGGCAATGGTCGCGAAGCCCTTGTCGAGCAACTCGCCCATCAGAGGTGACAGGTCGCCGCCCGGGTCCGGCCCCGGGTTGTCGTGCAACAAGATCGCAGCCATCGCACCCACCATCTCGTCTGGTGCGGGAAGATCGGTGCCCACCGCCTCGGCCACAATGCGCCGGCCGTCCAGCGCCAGCTCGTGGTTGTGTTTCATCACAGCCTCCCACCCCCCGGCCTCGAGGCCACCGACCAGGCTCAGGACGTCGGGGATCACGGCCCAAGCACTGAAGTCGTCGGTCCCGAGCCAGTCGAAGAGGAGTGCGTAACGGTCCTCCGGCTCGTCGACCGGAGCGTTGTAGCCATGCGAGATCACAGTCGGGACCGTCATCTCGAGCCGGTCCGACCGGGTGCGCAGAAACGCCGACCCTTTCGGTGCGCAAACCCATTTGTGGAGGTTCCCCGTGTACCAGGAGGCCCCCAGACGGTCGAGATCGAGGCTCACCTGGCCCGGACCATGGGCACCGTCCACGATCACCGGGATCTCCGGTTCGAGAGCGCCGACGATCGACTCGATGGGATATACGAGCGCCGTCGGTGAGGTGATGTGGTCGATCAAAGCAAGCTTGGTCCTCGAGGTGACGCTGTCGAGAACCGCATCGGTGACCTGTGACGGGGCTTCGATGGGAAATGGCACGGCGGCCACGACCACCTCCGCCCCGGTACGCCGGCCGGTGAAGTCGAGGATCTGGCGAATGGCGTTGTAGTCGTGAGCGGTGGTCAGCAGCTGGTCACCGGGCTCAAGCATCGGCTCCATCGACCGCACCGCCGATGCGATACCCGTCGTCGCGTTCCGCACCGGCGCGATACCGGCCGGATCGGCTCCGACGAAGCCGGCGACCGCCTCTCGGGCTCGTTCCATCGCCGACGGCAGGTCGCGAGCGACGAAACGGGTCGGATTCTCCTCAAACCGTGCCCGCCACTCGGATTGCCGTTCCATGGCCTCTTCGAGCACGGCTCCGAACGACCCGTGGTTCAAATGATGGATTCCTGGCGCCAATGCCCACATCGCGGCCACGATAGAGACCCCACGACCGTGAACCTGAGACGGTTCGCTTCATATCCGTTACGCAGAAGCTGAGGTTCGGATCGCACGCCCCCGGCCTCGCTAGCGTGCCGTCGATGTTCGAGTTCAGCAGTGACGGCGGGGGGCCTTGGGGAGAGGTCGCCCCGATATCGTCGAACCCCGATGACATGTTGGTTGATTTCTCCGGCAGAAACCCCAACAACGAGGCGTTATCGAGCAAGGTAGGGATCTCCTGATGACACAACTGGACTTCGGATTTTCGACGGTGACCACCGACAAGGTGGCCGCGGGCATGGAGGCGGCCCTGGCCGAGGCGCAGCAGATCCTCGAAGACGCTGTCGCTCCCAAGGAGCAACGGACATTCGAGAACACGATGCGGCCCCTCGACCTCATCGGCGACGTCCTCTCCAAGGCGAGCACCCGCTACGTGTTCATGGGCTACGTCCATCCCGAGAAGGATGTGCGCTCGGCGGGCAAGGCGGCGGAGGAGCAACTGGAGACCTTCGGTGTCGAGATGGTCTTCAGGGACGACCTCAACGCCGCCGTCCAGGAGTACGCAGAGACCGATGAAGCCAAGGATCTCGAAGGCGAGGAAGCCAGGTTCCTCGAGTTCACCCTCCGCGACCTGCGCCAGGCCGGTCACGGGCTCGACGCCGAGGCACGGGGCCGGGTCAAGGACATGACACAGCGCCTGGTCGAGCTCGGGGTCCGCTTTCAGGAGAACATCGACGAGTGGGAAGACTTCATCCTGGTCACCAGGGACGATTTGGAGGGTCTTCCCGACTCTTTCGCCGAATCGCTGGAGACCGACGACGACACCGGGATGCTCAAGGTGACCCTGGCCTACCCCCACGTGATCCCGTTCACCGAGAACGCCAAACGACGTGACCTCCGCCAGGAGCTGTCGTTCAAGTTCAACACCCAGGCGGTCGAGGCCAACCGAAAGATCCTCGACGAGGCGGTCCGTCTCCGGCACCAGATCGCTCAGGAATTCGGCGTCTCCAGCTGGGCGCATCACCGGCTCGAGGACAGGATGGCCAAGGACCCGGAACGGGTCTCGGCGTTCTACGAGGACCTGATCCCGCCCTTGACCATGCAGGGCGAGATCGACCTCCAGGCCATGGGACGGATGCTGGAGGCCGACGCCGGCGACACCCAGGTCCAGGTCTGGGACTGGCGCTATTACGACACCCAGCAGCGTCGGACCGACTTCGGCGTCGACCCCTTCGAGGTGGCCCAGTACTTCGCTCTCGACTCGGTGCTCGGCGGCATGTTCGACCTGGTGCAGGAGAGCTTCGGGCTCGACTTCCACGAGGTGCCCGACCCCGATGTTTGGCACCCGGACGTGCGTCTCTTCGCCGTCCACGACTCGACGACAGGCGAGCAGCTGTCCCACTTCTACCTCGACCTGTTCCCCAGGGAAGGCAAGTACGGCCACGCCGCCGAGTTCCCGATGATCCCCGGCCGGAGAATGGAAGACGGCTCGTATCAGAACCCGGTATGCGCCATGGTCGCCAATTTCACCAAGCCCACCGCCTCGGCGCCCTCGCTTCTCCAGCACGGTGAGGTGGAGACGCTGTTCCACGAGTTCGGCCATGTGCTGCATCAAAACTTGGGCCGGACCGAGACCGCCCGCTTCTCCGGCACCAATGTGGAGCGCGACTTCGTCGAGGCTCCCAGCCAGATCATGCAGCATTGGGTCTGGCGCGCGGACGTGCTCCGGCGCTTCGCCCGTCATCATGAGACCGGGGAGCCGATCCCCGACCGACTGGTCGAGCAGCTCGTGGCCGCCCGCCGGCTCAACGTGGCGATCCACCAACTCCGCCAGCTGCAATTCGGGTGGCTGGACCAGTCGATCCATGGCAGGGAGGCCAACGTCGACCTGGATCGAGTGCTGCGCGATGCGGCCAGGATCAGCCTGCTCCCCTTCCACGAGGGCACCTTCTCGTTGGCCTCCTTCGGGCATCTGATGGGTGGTTACGACGCCGCCTACTACGGGTATATG
>JBOGEU010000751.1:0-5363 GCA_050741995.1 Acidimicrobiia bacterium
GCAATGAGCATCACCGCCCACTACCTGTCCAAGGTGATGAGCCTCCCCGGCCTGAATCTGATCAACCGTGTCGGCGGGGCGCTGGTCGCCGTCGCTTGGGGTATCGCCATCGTCCTGGTGGTGGTGAACCTTGCCCGGATCCTTCCCGGTGGCGAGGACCGCTTCGAGGGCTCGACGGTGGCCGACGCCATCGCCGGCCCCGACGCCTTGCCGCAGCGGGCGTTCTCGGCGTTGGTTGCCGACGAGATCCTCCAGCCCTTGGCCTCGATCCAGCGTCTATTCGGCGCCAACCGGGCAGTTCCCGAAGGAGACGAGGCCCTCGAGATCCCACCGGCGGCGCCCGACGAGGTGCGTCAGGTGAGAGACGAGGCGGCCGGTGTGCTGGACCAGATCAACGAATATCGAGCGGGGCGGGGTCTGGCCGCTCTCGACGGAAGTGAGAGCCTGGCGGGAGTGGCCGAGACCCGAGCCGTCGAGATGTACACCACGGGCAGGATCTCCCGCGATCATCCACCCGGGGGCCATGTCGGCGACGACGTGGCGGCCGCCGGGATCCGGCTGGCCCGGGTGGGGGAGAACCTGGCCCTCGCCAGCAGCTCCCGGGCCGCCTTCGACGCCATGCTCGACTCACCCACCGCCCTCACCCACCTCGACACCCCCACCTACGACCGGGCCGGCGTGGCCGTCGTGGACGGCCCCACCGGCCACCTGGTGGTGATCGTCTTCGGCGCCTGACGACCCGAAGCTGAGGTTCCACGTTTCAGATATGAAACGAACAGTCTCGAGTTGGGTCGGCGCAGGGTGTTGGAGGGGGAGAGTCCGCCGAAGCTGAGACCGGTCGTTTCAGATATGAAACGCAGAAGCTGAGGTTGCCGTTGTCCCACCGTCCCCGGCGCCCCTCGGGGGTCACACCGGGAGGGATTGGGGGACACGGCGGGCGCCGCGGACTGCGACGAAGCCGACGCCGGCGAGGACCAGGGCGGCGCCGACGAGTTGGATCGGGGAGGGGGCCTCTCCGAAGATGAGCACGCCCCAGACCATGGTGAGGACCGGTTGAAGCAGGATGATGGTGGCGGTCTCGACGGCGGGGAGTCGGGGGAGGGCGTAGCCGATGAGGAGCCACCCGGCCACCTGGGAGCTGAGAGCGAGGACGATGAGCCAACCGTGGGCGGGCCAGGTCGGTGCGTACTGGAGGTCGCCCCCGAACACACCGGCGATGAGGGCGGAGAGGGCCGCTCCCGCGGTGGCCTCCATCAGAGGTCCCGCAGATGGTGCCTGGATGTCGTTCGAGTTGCGGAGCCCGAGGATGAAGCCGGCGTAGAACAGCGCCGAGACCAGCGCCAAAAGGGTCCCGAGGAGAGGGTTCGACCCGAAGGAATCGCCTCGCCCCAGCCCGCTGACGAGGGCGACGCCCAGGAGCACGACCGGGATGGCGACGGCGATCTGCCGGCTCGGTTTCTCGCTGAAGAAGATCCAAGCGACGACGGCCACCACGATCACTTGGGAGTTGGCGATGAGGGTGGCGAGCCCTGCTCCGATGTACTCGATCGAGATGTGCCAGACCACGACGTCGAGCCCGAGGACGAGACCGGCGGCAAAGGCGATGTACCTCTTGTTCCGCGACCTCTGGTCCTCGTCACGGCGCACCCACCAGACGACGAAGAGCATCGGGAGCGCATAGAGGGCGCGGTAGAAAGCACCGGTGGTCGGTGAGACTTCCGAAAGGCCGTACAGGATGGCGGAGAAGGAGATGGCCAGCGCACCGGCCAACGCCGCGAGCAGCTTCACGGAATGGGGATCAGATCCGGCTCGACCCAGTGGGCGCGCGCTTCGTCGGCGTCGAGATTCGACCAATGTCGGCCGGGGAGGCTGGTATCGCCGAGAGGCGGGTGTCGCTCGATCATTTCGGCCACGGACGATACGTCGGGATGCGTCTGACGCAAATATTGGAGGAGCCGGATCCAGAAGATGGTGACCGTGGCATGGTACTTCGCCGGCGTCCCGCCCATCTCTGCGGCATGGCGGATGGTGAGACAGGTGAGCCGCTCCGCGTCCTGCAGGTCGTCGGCTTCGTCGAGCACCGCCCAGGCGAAACGGAGGTGAGCCTCATGGCCCAGGTACTCGCCACCTGCCGCCTGATGGAGGAGACGCAAACCGTCGGCCAGGTCGAGTCGGCTCATGTCGGGAGGTCCCTCAACTCCTGGAACGAATGTTGGATCGCAGCGAGGAACCGACCCGAGTCGGCGAGGGTGTCGTAGTCGGCATGGATGCCCCACATCAGGCGCCCGTTGTAGGAGAAGAGCGCCACGCCCAACCCGTGTTGCGCCCAGAGCGGCACCATCGGGTAGTTGGCGATCATCTCCGACTCGAGCAGGTACATGGGAAATTGCGGGCCGGGGATGTTGGTGACCGTCATGTTGAAAGGGCGCATCCTGGAGCCGACCACCCGGTTGGCCAGGGAGAGGAGGGTGATCGGCGTTCCCGAGCTCAACTCGACCAGGGTGGCGGCGCCGAGAGCCTGCTTGGTCTGCTTGAGATTGCTGGTCCGCTCCTTGACCAGCTCATACCGGGCCCGCGCCCCTGGCTCTTGGATCGGGAGGTCGAGCAGCCACATGGCAACCTGATTCCCCAGTGCCTCGCTGTGACCGACGCTCCGGGTCGACACAGGGTTCATCACACGAAACTCGGTGTTGGTCACGTCGTAGCCGCGTTCCTCGATCAGAAACCGCCGTACTGCGCCGGCGGTTACGGCGAGGACCACATCATTGACCGAACCGCCGAGACGGTTCTTGATCTGCTTGATGTCTTCGAGGGGTGTGTCGGTCCAGTCGAATCTGCGATTGGGACCGATGTCGGGGTTGAGCGGAGTGCGATCCACTGCGGTCAGCCAACCCGACCGAAGTGACGACAGTGCCGCCGCCGACTTGTCCAGGGTGCGCTCCGACAGCACGGCACCGTCCCGCAACGTCTCGGAGACGTGTGAAAGCCGGTCCACGAGCCGCCGGGTCAGTCGTGCGGCCTCGGCGACCGCCAGTTGGGTAGATGTGGGCGCGGGTCGCGGCTTCCAATCTGGGCCACTCTCGATCTCCGAGCTGGGAGTGCCATCGAGCAGGATCGTGGTCAGGTCGACTCCGGACATCCCGTCGATCATGCAGTGGTGGATCTTGGCGATGATGGCGAAGCGGTCTTCGTCCAATCCTTCGACCACCCACAGCTCCCAGAGGGGCTTGTTCCGGTCGAGTGGGGCCGAGACGATGCGCCCGGCCAGCTGTTTGAGCTGGTCCTCGGTGCCTGGTCTCGGCAACGAGCTGTGACGCAGGTGATAGTCCAGCGCGAAGTGCTCGTCGTCGACCCAGACTGGGCGCCGGTCGAAGGGAACCCACTCCAGACGCTGTCGATAGCGGGGGATGTACCGGAGCTTGGAAAGGACATGAGCCCGAATCCGGGCAAAATCGATCCCACCGTCTGCTCCCTTCAACGGAGCGGCGTCGAACAGCGCCACTCCGGCCACATGCATGTGGCTGGACCCGGTCTCGAGCGCGAGGAAGGAGGCGTCGAGGTAGGTCAGGGGCTCGTAGTAGAAGTCGGTCATCGCGCGGCCCAAACCTACCGCCGCCCCGTCTCCAAGCGAACGGAGTGACCCGGAGCCTGGTGACGGTCGGCACAGGGCACCCCGCCTAGGATCGCCCCCGATCATGACCATCGCGTCGCTGCCGGATGCGCCGGCCGAGATCCGGTTTGCCGACCGGCCGATCAACCCGCTCAGGGTCGCCATCATCCGCTTTCTGGTCGCGGTGGGAGTTGTGTTCCTGATCGCCTCCGTGGTCTATTTCGATCGTCACGATTACCGCGACTCGGCAGGGGGAGAGATCAGCTTCGCGGACGCGCTGTATTACTCCACGGTGTCGGTGACGACGACAGGATACGGGGACATCGTCCCGGTGACACCGCAGTCCAGACTGGTGACAACGGTGGTGGTGACACCGCTGCGAGTTGCGTTCCTGGTGCTGGTGGTGTCGACAACGGTCGAGGTGCTGACCGCACGCAGCCGTCACGTGATACGAGTGAGTCGATGGAGGGCAAAAGTGCATGGCCATTATGTGATTTGCGGTTTTGGGACCAAAGGGCGAAGTGCCGCAGTGTCACTGACCACCAAGGGCGTCGCGCAAGACCAGATCGTGGTCGTCGACACGAGAAGCGAAGCGATCGACGAGGCGAACGCCGAGGGCTATGTGGTGGTGGTCGGCGACTGCACCCGTGAGTCGGTGCTGCGCCAGGCCGGTGTGGAGCGAGCCCGGGGGGTCGTCGTGGCCGTTGGCACCGATGCCACCGCAGTGCTGGCCACCCTCACAGTCCGTCTTCTCAACGCCAGGACCCGCATCGTCGCCGCGGTGCGGGAGGAGGAGAACTCTCAGATCCTGCGGCGGGGCGGCGCCTCCGTGGTGGTCACCTCCGACGAGGCGACCGGTCGTCTCCTCGGTCTTGCCATCGACAACCCGCACCAGGCAGAGATGATCGAGGACCTCCTCATGGTGGGCCAGGGGCTCGATCTGATAGAGCGGGAGATCACCGAGGTCGAGACCGGCAGGACTCCACCCGAGGGCACGGTCGGGATCATCCGACATGGTCGGATGTTCGCCGAGGTCGCGGCTCTCCAACCCGGTGACCGGCTCCTCGTCATCGAAGGCGCCGGCACCGAGGCGTGAGGGCAGCCGGTCGGTGGTGATCGCCGCCGTCCTAGCGTGTCCGTGGTGAGCTCGGCCGAACTTCACAAACGACTTGTCGATGCTGTGGGCCCAAGTCATGTCCTCGTCGAACCCGACATGGTCGCCGGGTACGTGCGGGACTGGACCGGCCGCTGGACCGGCGAGACCCGAGCCGTGGTTCGACCCGGTTCCGTCGCGGAGGTGCAAGGGGTGGTGCGGGTCTGTCACGATCTCTTGGTGCCGGTGGTGCCTCAGGGGGGCAACACGGGTCTGGTGGGAGGGTCGGTCCCGCATCAGGGCGAGGTCGTCCTCTCGATGCGTCGTCTCGACCGGCTGGAGCCCATCGACAACATGGAAGTCACCGTTGGCTCCGGGGTGACGGTGAGCGCCCTCCAGGCTCATTCCCGTGCGGCCGGCTTGACGTACGGAGTCGACCTCGCCTCCCGGGACTCGGCCACGATCGGGGGCACCATCGCCACCAACGCCGGTGGGATGAACGTGGTGGCAAACGGCGACACCCGTCGTCAGGTGCTGGGCCTCGAGGTGGTGTTCGCCGACGGCAGCGTGGGCTCCCGACTCGATGGGGTGGCGAAGGAGAGCACCGGCCCCGACCTGTTCCAACTGATGGTGGGCAGCGAGGGCACGTTGGGGGTGATC
>JBOGEU010000752.1:0-3006 GCA_050741995.1 Acidimicrobiia bacterium
ATCCTCCCCGATGCCAGGGTGGTCGGTGTGGTCGACTCGGGACCTGCCCTCGATCTGGCCTTGCAGACCCAGCCTGCAGAGGTCTCGATAGTCGACATCGAGATGCCTGGTGGCGACGGGATCGACACCATCGCCGAGCTGGGGCGTAGGACCAAGGCGATTGTCGTCAGCATGTATGCCTCCGACGAGCAGCGGGCCCGGGCCGAAGGCGCCGGGGCCAAGGGATTCTTCTCGAAAGGTGTGCCGCTGATGACCCTTGCGGCCGCCATTCGCGCCGTGGCCGATGGCCAGGATCTGATCGGTCTCGACGATACGGCGAGAGACGAGTTGCTCGAGCACTACGGAGAGGCCCGTCTCGACCCCGGTGCCGCATCGTTGACTGTGCGGGAAAAGGAGATTCTCGCCTTGCTGGCGGCTGGCGTTTCCGCCACCGACGAGTTGGCCGAGCGGCTCTACATCTCGCAGAAGACGGTCAAGAACCACCTGGCTTCGATCTTCCAGAAGCTGGCTGTCAGCGACCGTACCCAGGCCGCCATAGAGGCGATCCGACTTGGGATCGCAAGGCCCAACTAATCAACTAGTCACCTGGTGCGACCTTGCGTAGTCATATGAGTCCGCAGGCCCATGAGTGGAATTCGGCCCGGAACCTACGCTGACCATGGTGAGCAAGGGAGAACGAATGTACGCCAGACTGATGAGGGTTCTCGCCAGCGAGAGGGGTGCCTCCATGGTCGAGTATTCCTTACTCGTTTTGTTGATAGCAATTGTCGCTCTTGTCGCGGTCACGTTTGCCGGGTCACAGCTGTCGGGGACATACTCCGAGATCAGCTCGAACCTGGTCGAAGTCGGATCGTGACTTGATGGTTCCTGGGACCTATTGCCCCAGGACCGCCCCGGGCTACTTTGTCCGGTTGCAAGGCCAAGATACACGACCCAAGGAGGGGTTCCATGCTTGCCAAGGTAAAGAGCTGGTTTCAGGAGGACAAGGGCGCCTCGATGGTTGAGTACGCCCTGCTCGTTGTCCTGATCGCCATCGTTGCCCTCGTCGCCGTGCAGCTCGCCGGTACCGAGGTCTCCGAGACCTTCAGCGAGATCGGTTCCGGCCTCAGCTAGAACTGAGCCAAATCGATCGAGAAGGGCCCGCAGCGCGGGCCCTTCTCCACGTTGGGGCATAGGCCGATCGACTCATTGCCCAATCCCGCGCCGGGCCGTAGCTTGATCGTGCCAGGCATACCATCAAACCCTAGGAGGGGTTCCATGCTTGCTTTGTGGACCAAAGTGAATAGCTGGTTTCAGGAGGACAGGGGCGCCTCGATGGTCGAGTATGCCCTGCTCGTTGTCCTGATCGCCATCGTTGCCCTCGTCGCCGTGCAGCTCGCCGGTACCGAGGTCTCCGAGACCTTCAGCGAGATCGGTTCCGGCCTCAGCTAGGAACCCGAGCTCATCGATTGAAAGGGCCCGCCTCGGCGGGCCCTTTCTCATGGTCCAGCCCTCTCTGGCCCCCTCAAGGGCGCAGGACGACGTAGAAGTCGTCTTCGTACGCCGTCGACCAGCCGGACGATTTCAGCTCTGCTACCAGCTCCTCATCGGCCTTGAAGAGCACTTGTTCGATCCCGTCTCGCTCGAACACCGGGCCCCAATCCGCCTCGAGGTCCCTGATCTCGACGAACTCGGCCATACGTTCCCCGTAGAGCTCGGCCCGGTCGTCCAGATAGACCAGCCGCTCCGGTCCCTCCGCCCAGATCAGGTATCCCCCGGCCCGGTCGTCGTGGAAGGTGGGCACGTCGTCGAGCGCCTCGGTGGCGGCCACGGGAAAGCGCTCCTCGTCGATCGAGGCGTCGGAAGCCAGCAACCACGGCGTGATCAGGACCACCAGGCCGAAGACGGCGGCGGCAACCATCGAGAAGCGCTTGCGCTCCCCCAGCTTCACGCCGGCGAGTGCGGTGGCGATGAGCGGAACCAGGGCGATCCACGCCGGTGGCACCGCCCGTGTCGAGCTCAAGGCGAGGAGAAGGAACGGGACCAGGATCCAGAGATGTCGTGGAGTCACCCGCTCTCGGGCGGCACCAAAGACGATGAGGACGATCCCGATCACAAATGGCAAGAACACGATGGAGAACAACTCGGGTCTCCTCCATTCCGAGAGCAACGCCAGGGCGGGCCCGGCCTCGGAGAACTCGAACAGAATCCGGACGACGCCCAGACCGTGCGCGGTGGCCAGTGTGGCCAGCCCGCTCACCACGGCCGTAGGCAGCGCCTTCCAGTCGGCCTGGGCGATGATCGTGAGCCCGATGTACGCCAGCCCGATGGCGAAGCTGCCGTGCACCGAGGCCCAGATCCAGAACAGGAACGGGACGGTCCACCGGGTCGGGGGCCGGTCCCAGGCCAGTGTCACCAGGGCGAAGAGGGCGAAGGAGAACAGGACCGGTCGGGGCACCAGGAAGCTGATCATGAGCAGGGTGGTCAAGCCGACCACGATGGATGTGGCGCTGACGCTTCGCGAGCGGCGGTAGGCCACCAGGCCGACGCCGAGGAAGGTGATCGAGCTCAGCAGGAGCATCATCGGGGGGACGAAGCCAAGACCCCAATTCGACTCCCCCCACGAGTACAAGAGCTCGGCCAGCCAGCTCTGGGTCAGCCACGGCTCGCCGAGCATGGTGAACGAGAACGGGTCGGCGACCAGCACCTCCCCGGCGACGGCTTGCAGCTCACCGGCCCTGATGTGCCACAGGAAGGAATTGTCCCGGATCGGTGCCCAGGCGTCGATGACGAGGGCCACCCAGGGCACGATCAGGATGAGGTGCGCCAGCGAGAAGCGCCGCTGAGACGGCTTGACCGCCGTCCCGGTCATCAGTCGATGAAGGCGTCGCCGATGGAGATGGCCGCAGGGCCCAGCAACACGATGAACAGGGCCGGGAAGATGCAGAACACGAGGGGAAAGACCAGCTTCACCGGTGCCGCGAAGGCCTTCTCCTGTGCCCGCTGACGACGCTTGACCCGCATCTC
>JBOGEU010000753.1:0-3295 GCA_050741995.1 Acidimicrobiia bacterium
CCCAGCCTCATTCCGGAACAAGGCCGGGATCGTCGGCGCTGCCGCCCTCGCCTTCAGCGACTGAACTCGGTGAACTGGGCCCTGGCGATCTCGGGGACCCGGACCTCGAGGATCATCCCGTTGTCGTCGTGCTTCTCCTCGACCACTTCACCCACTCGGTGGGCGGCGGCGGCGACGTCACCACGGGAGTACGGGATCTCGAGGGTGAGGCTGACCATTGCCCGCTGCAGGAGGTCGTCCAGCTTCAACAGGAGCTCCTGGAGCCCTTCCCCTTTCAGGGCGGAGATGAAGACGCTGTCCGGGTAGAGGTTGGTCAAACGGGTCAGCGTCGTCTTCGACATGACATCCGCCTTGTTGAACACGATCAGCTCCGGGATTGCCGAGGCACCGATCTCCTCCAAGACCTCGTGCACAGCCGCGATCTGACCCGCCGGGTCTTGATCGGAGCCATCCACCACATGCAAGAGCAGGTCGGCCTCGCCGACCTCCGACAGCGTCGATTGGAAGGCCTCGACCAGGTGATGGGGGAGCCGGCGAACGAAACCGACGGTGTCGGCGAGGAGCACGGTGCGATGATTGGGCAGCTCCAACCGCCGCACGGTGGAGTCGAGCGTGGCGAAAAGGCGATCCTCGACCAGCACCCCGGCGTCGGTAAGGGCATTGAGGAGCGTCGACTTGCCGGCGTTGGTGTAGCCGACGATCGAGACCTGAGGTATCTCGGTGCGCTTGCGGGACTTGCGCTGCGTCTCCCGGTGCCTGACTGTCTCTTTGAGCTCTCTCTCCAACTTCGAGATCCGTTGCAGGATTCGACGCCGGTCGGTCTCGAGCTTGGTCTCACCCGGCCCACGTGCCAGCACCCCGGCTCCCTGCTGGGAGAGACTGGTCCCCTTGCCCCGAAGCCGGGGAAGGTTGTAACGGTTCATTGCCAGCTCCACCTGGAGGGCGCCGACCCTGGTGTGGGCATGCTGGGCGAAGATGTCCAGGATCAGGCCCTCCCGGTCGACCACGTCGCATCCGAACAGCTTCTGGAGGTTGCGTTGCTGTGCCGGGCTCAACTGGTTGTCGAAGACGACGACGTCGATGTCGAGCGTCTGGGTCAGTGAGGCCAGCTCCTCTGCCTTTCCCGACCCGATGTACGTCGCCGGGTCGATGCGAGTGCGGCGCACCAACTCCTGGTCGACAGGGTCCGAGCCCGCGGTGTCGGTGAGGAGAGCCAACTCCTCGAGACCTCGCTCGGACTCGGCCGTGCTCATCTCCGGAAGCTCCACCCCCACCAGGAAGGCGCGCTGAACGGCGACCTCGAGGTCGGTGACGGTCGCGGTCAGGCGACGATTGCGGCGTGATGCGTGTTCCTGCGTCATGAAGGGGTGGGTCCGTTGACCGGGCGATGATGGCGGGATGCGGCCCGCGGTGCGGGGTGATTTCCGAGGCTCAGAGGTATTGGCCCTCGTCTCCTACGTGCTCTGCCTCTTCCTCGGCGATTATCTGTGACTCGCGCACCGCGATCACCGGCTTGCCCGTGGACGGCCAGATGAATCGCCATGCCCCGGTGGGGACCGCCCAGAAACGTTGACCGGTCTTCACATCGACGAGGGCGAGGGCGTCGTTGCCGTCCTTGGTCCCGACCGGGACCAGCAGTCCCGAGCGCGTCGTCGACTCCTCGGGGGCATGCCCGACCCGCCAGCCGGCCATGACCTTGTACCCGTTGTCGTCGAAGATCGGCAAATTCGAGGTCACCATCGCTTTTCTCAATTGTCGCATGTGTGCCGGTCAACGGCGAAAGCTCGGGAGACGGCACCGGCCGACGGATAAGGCCCCTGCTCATCGATATAGGCTTCGGTCCTATGCCCCACAAACGCACCTTCTCCGAAGCCTTGGATTATCACGAGCAGCCAAGGCCGGGCAAGGTGGCGATTCGCTCGACGAAGCCGACTGCAACCCAGTCCGACCTGAGTCTGGCCTACACGCCGGGTGTGGCCGAGCCTTGTTTGGTCATCGCCGACGATCCCGACTCCGCTTTCCGGTTCACCAATCGGGGGAATCTGGTGGCGGTCGTCTCCAACGGGAGCGCCGTTCTCGGCCTGGGGAACATCGGGCCCCTTGCCAGCAAGCCGGTGATGGAGGGCAAAGCCGTCCTGTTCAAGCGATTCGCCGATATCGATGTCTTCGATCTCGAGATCGACGCCACCGATCCCGAGGATGTCATCAAGTTCTGCGAGCTCCTGGCTCCGACCGTGGGCGGGATCAATCTCGAGGACATCAAGGCCCCCGAGTGCTTCGTCATCGAGGAGACCTTGCGGGAGCGACTCGACATCCCGGTGTTCCACGACGATCAGCACGGAACGGCGATAATCGGTGGTGCGGCGTTTCTCAATGCACTCGAGTTGACGGGGCGCGATATCGCCGAGACCAGAGTCGTGTTCGCCGGCGCCGGTGCCGCCGGGGTCGCCTGTGCCCGTTTCTTCACCGGCCTTGGTGTCGACCCTGCGAACGTCCTGATGGTCGACTCCAAGGGAGTGGTCCACAGCGGGCGCGACGACCTCAACGACATCAAGGGCGCCTTCGCCCGCGACACCGATGCCCGGACCCTCGAAGATGCCATGGTGGGGGCGGACGCGTTCATCGGGGTGTCGATCGCCGGCACCGTGACCAAAGAGATGATCCAGTCGATGGCCGACCAACCGATCGTGTTCGCCCTGGCCAACCCCGACCCCGAGATCACATATGCAGACGCCAAGGCAGCCCGCTCGGACGTGATCATGGCCACCGGCCGCAGTGATTATCCGAATCAGGTCAACAACGTGCTCGGGTTCCCGTTCATCTTCCGTGGCGCCCTCGATGTCAGGTCACGCGCTGTCTCCGAGGGGATGAAGATCGCCGCGGTGCGTGCGTTGGCCGAGCTCGCACGCGAGCCGGTGCCCGACTCGGTATTGAGGGCCTATGACCTGGAGCGTCTCCAGTTCGGGCCTGAATACCTGATCCCCAAGCCGTTCGACCCACGCGTCCTTTGGCGGGTGGCGCCGGCCGTTGCCCGGGCTGCGATGGAGGAGGGGCTGGCCCGGAACCCGATCGAGGACTTCGACGACTACGTCACCAGTCTCCAGACACGGTTCAGGGCGTCGCATGAGCTGATCAACGCCATCACCACCCGGGCCATGGAGCATCCGAAACAGATTGTCTACCCGCACGCCGACGACGTGCGGATGATCCGTGCCGCGCGGAGAGTCTTGGACGAGGGAATCGCAAAGCCGATCCTTCTCGGCGATGCCTCGAGAATCGAGGCGCTGGCCGACGA
>JBOGEU010000754.1:0-3393 GCA_050741995.1 Acidimicrobiia bacterium
CATGAGCCCCCTCTCGCCGGCAGTGGCATCTCCGGTGTCGAAGTTCAGACTCACCACCTCGACCTCTGCTCCCTGCACTGCGGTGACGAACTCAGCGATTCGCTCGCGACCTGGATCGGGCTCACCCGGAAACGGCCACCACACTTCGATGCAGTCGAACCCGGCGGCCTTCGCCGCGGCCGGGCGGTCGAGCAAGGGCAACTCTCGAAACAGTATCGAGATGTTTACCGAGAGCCGGGAGCGAGACCAGCGTGGCTTCGACCCGTGCTTCCGAGGTGCCGATCCGGTCATGCAACGAGCTCAAAGACAGCCGCCAACCCCTGGCCGCCGCCGATGCACATCGTCTCCAGGGCGAGTCGAGCCGAGCGTCTCTTCATCTCGTGAGCCATGGTTGCGAGGATCCTGGCCCCGGTGGCTCCTACCGGATGGCCCAGGGAGATACCCGAGCCGTTGACATTGAGACGTTCGAAGTCGGCTGTTCCGAAGCCCCACGATCTGGTGACTGAGAGCACTTGGGCAGCGAAAGCCTCGTTCAACTCGATCAATTCCATGTCGCTCAGATCGAGTCCGGCACGACCCAACGCCGCGTCGCTCGCCGGGACCGGTCCGATCCCCATACGACTGGGCTCGACCCCGGCCACCGCCCATGAGACCAGTCGAACCAGAGGGTTGAGACCACGCCGTTCTGCCTCGGTCGCGGTGGTCACGATGCACATCGCAGCCCCGTCATTCTGACCGCTGGCGTTGCCGGCGGTGACCGTTGACTCGGGATCGGCCCGGAGGCGGACCGGTCGCAGTGAAGCGAGCTTGTCGAGTGTGGTGTCGGCTCTAGGGTGCTCGTCGACACTCACCAGGCTCGACCCCGTCGGAGTGTCGATTGTGACGGGGACGATCTCGTCGTCGAAGTTTCCCGATCTCTGAGCGGCGACGGCTCTCTGATGGGAGACGAGGGCAAGCTCATCTTGCTCGGACCTCGAGATCCCGAACTCCTTTCGAAGGTTCTCGGCTGTTTCCAGCATTCCGCCTTCGACCGGGTGATTCACTCCGCCCGCGGTCGAGCGAGCCCGCGTCAGGCGGTCCTGGAGGTCGATGCGAGGAGGTGGGTCTCCGAATCGGAATCCAGTCGCGTAGTACTCGACCTGGCTCATGTTCTCGGTTCCCCCGGCCAAGACCAGGTCTGCGACGCCGGATTGGACCTGGCCGGCAGCCAAGAGGACGGCATAGAGCCCTGAGCCGCAGCGACGATCGACCTGGGCGCCGGGAACCGTGACCGGGGCCCCGGCATCTAGGGCGGCGATCCGCCCGATGTTTGGTGTCTCACCGTTCGGATACGAATGCCCGATGATCACATCATCGATCGAATCCGGGACCATTTTCGTGCGGTCCAGGATCTCGCGGATCAGAGCGGCGGCCAGGGCTTGGGGCGGCGATGAGCTCAGTGCCCCGCCATAGCGACCCACCGGTGTCCTGAGGGGTGAGCATATTACGATCTCTTGCATGGAAATCTCCTCAGTTGCGGCAGAATATGTCTGCCGAATCTAGCCGCGCTATCTCGGTGCCGAATCTCTGACGGCGATACGAGAGCGCATACCCGACGTAAATCCGCTTCATCCTCAACAATCCGACATTCACTGACACCAGTGGGCCACAGATCGATCTGATCTCTAGTGTGTTTGGGGCTCGGCACGACCGACGCACTTGGAGTCTGCCACGTGGTTGGCAACGTGTTGCACGGTGATGGAAAGGAAGAGTTAGATGCCACCAATCGACACCCCTTTGCTCGATGGCCGGAAGGCGATCGTCACCGGAAGCGCTCAGGGAATCGGCCTGGCGATCGCGCGTGCTTTCGCTAACCACGGTTCTTCAGTCGTCATTGCCGACATCAACGCGGCGGCGGCCGTCTCTGCCGCGGAGGAGATCGCATCGTCCGGGGCCGCTGCGATCGCGGTGCGATGCGACGTAACCGATGAGGGCGAAGTAGAGGACCTCGTCGAGATATGTAAAGGGGAATTCGGCCGAGTGGATGTCATGGTCAACAACGCGGGCATCACCAGGGACGCCATCATGAGAAAGATGAGCCCCAGGGAGTTCAATGACGTGATCGATGTCCATGTCTTCGGCACCTGGCTCGGCACACGCGCAGCCTCTCTGATCATGCGAGAGCAGGGAAGTGGCTCCATCATCAACATGTCCTCAATCTCGGGGAAATCGGGGAACCTGGGGCAGACCAACTACAGCGCGGCAAAGGCCGCTGTTGTCGGCCTCACCAAGGCCGCGGCCAAGGAGCTGGGTAGATATGGCGTCCGGGTCAACGTACTGCAACCCGGGCTGATCAGATCGGCGATGACCGAGGCCATGCCGTCCCACGCTTGGCAGGCGAAGCTGGCCGAGATCCCGATGGAGCGACCAGGAGAACCCGAGGAAGTGGCCGGTGTGGCGGTGTTCCTCGCTTCCGATCTGTCGAGCTACGTAAACGGGGCGACGATCGAAATCACGGGCGGGCGTCAATGACGATCGAGAAGACGGTATCGATCGTGGTCGCCGCCGTCTCGGGGTCGCTCTCCATAGGCCTTAACAAGACATGGGTGAACCCGCGATCAGCCAACCGGAGGATCTCATCGGAGCACTCGTCGATGTCTCCAGCGATCACGTGTCGTGACGACATGCCCGGGCGGTAGCCCTCAGCGAGCAACTGATCGGCCCTTGCCGTTGCATCCTTCCCATCGGCGGAGCAGATGATGTCGCGGCGGACCGCCCGAATCGGGACGGAACCGACGACGTCGAGCTGTGCGGTGAGCTCGTCATCGTCGTAGGTCGCATTCGAGATCCAGCCTCGAGCCCGGGCCGCCCTGCGTAAAGCCGGCCCTGACTCGGCGGCCACCCACGGCTCTAATCCTTCATCGAGAACCATTTCGAAGGCGATGTCCATCGCTATGCCCCGGAGCTGTCCTTGATTCTGATTCGTTCCCGGCACCGGTTGGTCGGTGCCCGTCGCCAGGACCGGCACCAGGCGATTTCCGAGGTGGTCGCCGAGGAGAGAGAGTGACCGGAGCTGTTCGAGTAGCAGCTGCGCAGGCCACACCGGTGCAATGATCAGAGGAGCGACAGGGATGCCAGGCGCGGCCTCCATTACCAATGGCACGAGGGGAATGTTTTGGATCTGCGACGTCGGGCCATGTCGGCCGGCGAGGAGGATCAGGGCGGCATGATTGTTCCTGGCGGTGCCGGTACAGGCCTCGATAAGGGAGAGGAGGTGCCCGGCACCCAACGGAGAGGAGGTCGGAAGTGCGATCCCGAGCTCGGGCACTGATTCTCGGTTTGAGCCCATGTCGCCCTTCTTCCCAGCGTGTGGCCGAACTCGGCGCGAGGCCTATTCGGTGCTCCGTGATACTG
>JBOGEU010000755.1:0-3376 GCA_050741995.1 Acidimicrobiia bacterium
CTCCGTGGTGTCCATCACCTCTTTCATGGCGGATAGCAGCCGGTTGCGACCGATGAGCGGCGATCTGGCGGCCACCGGGGCGACGAGGGCAGGGCCCCGGGTCAGCTCCTGGTACAAGGCGGTGGTCTCGGAGGAGGGCTGCAGCGAGAGCTCGCGTGCCATCGCCGCTTCGAGCGATTTGAACCGGTTCACGACGCCGGCCGTGTCCCCCTGCTCGGCGGAGAGGCGCATCAGGTGGCTCGCCGCCTCCTCACTGGTCGGCTCCACCTCGATCAGCCTTTGCCACTCGCCCGCTGCTCGCAGCAGTTCGACGAACACAGCGCGCAGGTGGCGCCGAGGCTCGATGGCCCATTCTTCGGACAAGGAATCGGGGAGAAGGTCTCCGCGATAGAGGCAGAGGGCGTCCTGACAACGGTCGGCGGCGCCGGATCTCAGGGCCGCGTCGGCCTCGTTCTCGAAACGCACTGCGTCGACCTCGACAGTGTGCTCCGGCCAGAGACTGACCAAACCGGCCCGGATCGTCACCGAGGTCGTGGTACCCAGGTGGCGGCGGGCGAGGCTGGCCGCCTTGTGCAGGTTGGCCGCAGCCGCCTCGGGGCCGAGATGACCGAACAGGTGCTCGATGACACGATCCCGGCTCAGGTGATGGCCCGGGCTCAAGGCGATGAGTTGAACGAGTTCCCTCGATCGGCGGGGTAGAGCCGCCAGATCGAGCTCGGTTCCTTCGATGTCCACCGCGAATCCGCCGAGAAGGCGAATCGAAACCCTCACTCTTGTCATCTTCGCAGGGGCCGCATGACAAGTCAGGCCGGATGGATCGACGACGTCGACGGGAACTTACAATCGGTCCGTGGTCGTCGACTCGTGAGTGGCATCTTCATTGCCATCGCCGCCGGAGTCGGCTTCGGCGTCTTCCAGGCGATCAACCGGCGCGTCAACCAGGAGATAGACGCCTACAGGTCCACCTTCCTGGTCCTGTCGGTGGGCTCGGCCCTGGTGATCGTGTGGACGATCGCGACTCAAGACTTGGCTCTCCTCGAAGAGGCCCCTCCGGTCTCCTACCTCGCCTTCGCAGCGGCGGGCGTGCTCCATTTCTTCATCGGTTGGACCCTTCTCTCGCTCAGCCAACAGCGTTTGGGGGCGGCGGGAACCGGGGCGATCCTCGCCGCGATCCCTCTCATCGGGTCTCTACTCGCCGCGGCGGTGTTGGACGAGCGACTGACTCCGGTGGCGGTGCTGGGTGTGGTCCTGGTCACGGGCGGGATCGCCGTCATCTCGCTTCGTCGCGGCCCGGGCCCGGTCAGACAGGGTGTGCCTTGGTTCGGCTTGGCGACGGCCGTCTCGTGGGGATCGAGCCCGCTGCTCATTCGCTGGGGACTGGAGGGCCTTCCGTCACCGATGATCGGGGTGAGCATCGGGCTCCTGGCGGCCAGCCTGGTGTACGCCATTGTCCTGCTGGTCACGCGGCGTCGTCGTGCCGCGGGGTCGATCCCGAGAGATGTGCTCAGGTGGGTGCTCGTCGCCGGGGTGCTGGTGGCGTTTGCGATCGCAATGCAATGGATCGCCTTCGATCTCCTGACGGTGGCGATCGTGGTCACCCTGATCCAGCTCCAGGTGCCGACGGTGATCGTCACCGCGCCATGGCTGATGGGCTCGGCGGGCGAGAGGCTGAGCCCCTCTCTCCTCGCAGGTGCCGCCGCGGTGTTCTCGGGCTCGGTGCTCGTCGTGCTGGCCGGGACCGCGTAGGCCGGTCCCGGAGGCAGCCTCAGGTGAACAACGACACCGCTCCCCACACGGTCATGAGCAGCCCCACGACCATGAGGAACGCCACCCGACCCGCCCGGTACTGCGGGCTCTCGACTCCGCGGGGCGCCCTTCCCTGGCGATGCCTCCACCAGGCCAGCCCATTGCCGACGAGCAACGCCAGCCCGAGGCCGACGATCAGCTCAGGGAGCAGGTTGTCGAAGTCGAGGAAGTCGCCCACTCTGGCCACGCTAACCCTGAATAGGCTTCGAGGGTGACTCGACAGCTCCAATCGGCGACTGCTTCTGCACCGGCAACATCGGCCAATCTCGGCCCCGCCTTCGACTGCATGGCGCTCGGGCTCGAGATCCGGTGCACGGTGAAGGTCAGCACCTCCGATCGCTGGAGCGTCGAGCACGTCGGCCGCTTCCAGCCTGGCCCCGGCGAGGGTGACGGAGTCCTGAGTGCGGCGCGCCTCGTGGTGGGCGAGCGGCAACCGCTCGCGATCCAGGTCGACGCCGACATCCCGATCGGGAAGGGACTCGGGTCGTCGGCGGCAGCCGCGGTAGCCGGGACTGCGGCGGCCCTGCGCCTCGTGGGCGACGATCCCAACCCGGACCAGGTGTACCGGCTCGCGGTCGAGATCGAGGGCCATGCCGACAACGTGGCAGCGGCCGTGTACGGGGGCCTGGCTCTGGTCCCCGCCGAGGGCATGCCGCTGAGACTCCCCATCCATCCCGCGCTTCAGGTGGTGATCGCCGTGCCACAACGTCACCTGCCCACGGCGCAGGCCCGACGTGTCGTCGACAGCTCGCACCCACAGGATCGTGTCCTGCGCAGCCTGGCCCGGGTCGCCGCACTCACCAGCGGCTTGATCACAGGCGATCCGTCGCTCCTGGGTGCGGCCCACGGCGACGAGATCCATGAACAGCCACGTGAGGGCATTTCGCCCGGGGTGTCCGGGCTCATCATGGTCGCCAAGCGAGCCGGCGCCCTTCACGCCGCACGCTCCGGCGCCGGGCCCTCGGTGATCGCCTTCTGCTCCGCCGAGACCCGGGATCGGGTGGTGGCGGCATACGCCGAGGCGGGGGTCGAGGTTCTCACCCCGCAGTTGGCGACCACCGGCCTCGTCTAGTGGCCACTAGTCGGAGAGGAAGGCGGCGAGGCGGGATGCTTCGTCCTCGAGCTCCCGCCTGGTGGCCTTGGGCAATGGTGCGAAAGGCTCGAAGACGACCTTTTCCCCCTCCTGACGCCAGATCCCGGCCACGGCACCGTCAACGAGGAAGGTGGTCAGTGACTGCGGGTTCTTGCTGTTGAAGATGGCACTCCGATACTCCTCGGGGAGGATCTGGGTGCGGCGGGCGTGTGCGAGCAGGGTGGCGTCCCACGTGGGGAGAAATCGAACTGGAGCCGGCGTCTCCGGGCCCGGGATCGGTTGACGAGGAAGGTCGACCAATTCCGAATCCGTTGCGGCCCGGAACCGGCGCAGGGTCATGGCATCTACAACCGGTTTGAGGGTGGTGATCGGGATTCCGGCCCAGGAGGAGATGTCGCTCACCGACGCCGGGCCGAAGCCACTGAGATATCGCCGGACGAGATGCTCCAGGCCTTCGTTCTCGGTGATGACCCGACC
>JBOGEU010000756.1:0-4108 GCA_050741995.1 Acidimicrobiia bacterium
GCATGGTGTTCCAGTCGTTCAACCTCTTCCCCCATCTCGACGTCCTGGGAAATCTGACGATCGCCCAGGTCAAGGTGCTCAAGCGCTCCGAATCGGAGGCTGTCGAGATCGCCCGGCGTGTGCTGGAGCGGGTCGATCTCCTCGACAAGATCGATGAGTACCCGATCCGGCTTTCCGGCGGCCAGCAGCAGCGGGTCGCCATCGCCCGCGCCCTGGCCATGAGCCCCGACATGATGCTGTTCGACGAGCCCACCTCCGCTCTCGACCCGGAGCTGATCGGCGAAGTGCTCGACGTCATGCGCGGCCTGGTCGATGACGGGATGACGATGATGGTGGTCACCCATGAGATGGGCTTCGCCCAGGAGGTGGCCGACCGGGTCGTGTTCATGGACGACGGTGTGGTGGTCGAGGAAGGCCCACCAGATGAGATGCTGGTCGACCCCAGGACCGAGCGCGCCCGGCGTTTCCTGCGAATGATCCAAACCAAGTAGGCGGCAACCCTGCCCCTCGCCCGGTCGCTACGCTGCCTGCTTCCACCCGGCCTTGGAGGAGGTCTCCAGATGAAGAGATACATCGCCCTGATCACGGTGCTCGGCCTGGTATTGGCGGGTTGTGCCACGGAGGGTGGCAGTGATGGCACAAGCGGGTCCTGTGACAAGGCGGACCTCAACCTGGTCGAGGAGGGCGTCCTCACCATTGGCACCGACGAGCCGTCGTTCCCGCCATGGTTCGACTTCGACGGTGGCCCCTCGACCGGCACCGGGTTCGAGAGCGCGGTGGCTTATGCCGTTGCCGAGGAGCTCGGCTTCACCCCCGAGGAGGTGGAATGGGTCGTCGTCCCGTTCAACAACTCGTTCGCCCCTGGTGAGAAGACCTTCGACTTCGACATCAACCAGATCTCGATCACCGACGAGCGTGACCAAGCCGTCGACTTCTCCGACGGCTACTACAACGTCAACCAGGCGTTGTTGGGCTTCTCCGACTCGGATATCGCCTCGGCGTCCACCATCGAGGATCTGAAGGCCTATCGACTCGGGGCCCAGGTCGGCACCACAAGCCTCGCTTTCATCAACGACGTGATCCAACCCGAGACCGAGCCTCTGGTCTACGACACCAATGCCGACGCCAAGGCCGCCTTCGATGCCGGTCAGCTCGACGGATTGGTTCTCGACCTGCCCACGGCTTTCTTTGTCTCCGCGGTGGAGATCGAAGGCTCGACGGTCATCGCCCAGTTCCCGGCGAGCGATGACAACCCCGAGCAGTTCGGCATGCTCTTCGAGGAGGGCAACCCGCTGCGTGATTGCGTCAACGGGGCTCTGGCCAACGTTGATCTCGACGCCATCCAGCAGGAGTGGCTGTCCGAGGTGGTCGACGCCCCGATCATTGAGACCAGCTAGTGAGCACTAGAACCTGAATGGTCGAGGCCGAGGCGTCGCGCCGTGGGCCGGGAATGTCTCCCGGCCGGGCGCGGCGTCTCGCCTTCTACAAGCGCCGGCGTCGCCGTTCACTGCTGATCGGTGCCGTCAGCAGTGTCGTGGTCTTCGGCACCGTCACCCTGGTGGTGGTCAACTCGTCGGGTTGGCCGGCAGTCCGGGATTCCTTCTTCAGCTGGGAGCACTTCAAGGCCTCGTTCCCAGACATCCTCTCCGGGTTCGGGCGCAACGTCCGGATCTTCCTCATCGCCGAGGTGTTGATCCTGATCGTGGCCCTGGTGCTGGCCATCATCAGGAGCAGTCGATCACCGGTGCTAACTCCGCTCCGGCTCGCGGCCACCGGCTACGTCGACCTGATTCGGGGAATCCCCACCATCATCCTTCTCTACCTGCTCGGGTTCGGTGTTCCCGCGTTGCGACTGCGGGGCGTTCCCAACAGCCAGGAGTTCTGGGCTATCGCCACCCTGGTCATCTCCTATTCGGCCTATGTCGCCGAGGTGTACCGGGCCGGGATCGAGTCGGTCCATGAGAGCCAGACGGCTGCCGCCCGCTCCCTGGGGCTCAGCTCGGCACAAAGCATGCGATGGGTGGTCTTGCCGCAGGCGGTGCGTCGGGTGGTCCCGCCCCTCCTCAACGACTTCGTCGCCTTGCAGAAGGACTCGGCCCTGCTCGCGCTGCTCGGAGTCCAGGAGGCGTTTCGTCGATCTCAGATCTACGTGGCCGGGACCTTCAACTTCACCAGTTATCTGGCAGCGGCGGTGCTCTTCCTGATCCTGACCATTCCCCTGGCCCGGTACACCGACTACCTGATCCGCCGCCAGAGGGCACGGACCGGGGGCAGCTCGCTGTGAGCGGGGCACTGCTCGAGGTGCGCCGGATCTGGAAGGAATTCGGCGACCTGACCGTGCTGGCGGACGTGAGCCTGGAGCTCTCCCCGCACGAAGTGCTCGCCATCATCGGCCCCTCCGGATCGGGTAAGTCGACCCTGCTCCGCTCCATCAACCTCCTGGAGCCGATCGACGACGGGGAGATCCTGCTCGAAGGGGTGGACATCGCCGATCCCGAGTTCGACGCGGACGTGGCTCGGCGGCGAATCGGGATCGTGTTCCAGTCGTTCAACCTCTTCCCGCATCTGTCGGTCCTGGACAACATCACCCTGGCGCCGAACCGGGTGTTGAAGATGTCGATCGAGGAGGCACAGGTCACGGCGCAGAAGCTGCTGACCAGGTTCGACCTGGACGACAAGAGAGACGAGTACCCCGACCGGCTCTCCGGCGGCCAGCAGCAACGGGTGGCGATCATCCGCGCCCTGGCCATGAACCCGACCTTGATGCTGTTCGACGAGCCCACATCTGCGTTGGACCCCGAATTGGTGGGGGAAGTCCTCGATGTGATCAAGACCCTGGCCGCCGAGGGGATGACAATGATCGTCGTATCCCACGAGCTGGGGTTTGCCCGGGACGTGGCCAATCGCGTCCTATTCATGGACGAGGGCCGTGTCGTCGAACAGGGCACACCGGATCAGGTGCTGTCCAGCCCGTCCACCGACCGGGCACGTCGTTTCCTGCGCCTGATGAGCGCTACCTAGCCGGTCGAGTTTCGCCGACCACGGGCCATCACCTCGGGCTATGGTCGCACGAATGCAACACGCCCGCATCGCGTGCGTGAAGCGATCCAACGGAGGAACAAAATGAAGCCAATCAGGCTATTGGCGGTGCTTGCCGCCCTGATGCTGGTGCTGGCCGCATGCACCGAGGCGGCCGAGACAACCACCACCGGTGGTGATGACGGCGCCGCCGAGACCACTGAGGCCGGGGGCGAGCCCACGACCACCGCCGCCGGAGACACAACCACTACAGCCGCGTCGGCGCCTTCCGGGGACAAGCTGGCCGAGGTGCAGAGCCGGGGCAGCGTCATCTGTGGTGTCAACAACGCGGTGCCCGGGTTCGGGTTCGTCGACGAGACCGGTGAGCACGTCGGCTTCGACATCGACTTCTGCCGCGCCATCGCCGCCGGGGTGCTTGGCGATCCCGAGGCCGCCGAGTTCGTCGACCTGACCGCCGAGCAGAGGTTCACCGCACTCCAGTCCAACGAGATCGACGTTCTGGTCAGGAACACCACCTTCACCTCGAGCCGGGACGGTGGCTTGGGGGCGACTTTCGTCACCACCACCTTCTACGACGGTCAGGGGATGATGGTCACGGCAGACAGCGGATTCACCTCGATCGATGACATGACCGACACCAACATTTGCGTGCTGTCCGGGACCACCACAGAGTTGAACCTGGCAACGCGGATGGCAGGGATCAACTACACCCCGCTCACGTTCGAGGACAATCCGCAGGTGCAGGCGGCTTTCATCGAGGGACAGTGTGACGGCTGGACTTCGGACAAATCGCAGCTCGCCGGGATCCGCTCCGCCTGGCCGGAGGATCAGGGCGGCCCTGAGGCTCTCGTGATCCTGGACGAGACATTCTCCAAAGAGCCCCTCGGCCCGGCCGTCCTCGACGGTGACCCGCAGTGGGCGCAGGTGGTCGATTGGATAATCCTGGCCACCATCCAGGCGGAGGAGTTCGGCATCGCCTCGACAAACGTCGACACCTTCACCGACACCGAGGACATCGGGATCAGGAACTTCCTCGGGCTGGACGTGGAGAGCGACGATGGGACTGCGC
>JBOGEU010000757.1:0-1622 GCA_050741995.1 Acidimicrobiia bacterium
ACCGTAGTGGTCGCCACCCATGACCCGCTCTACGTGGAGCGGGTCGACCGCTGCGTCGCACTGCGCGACGGCCAGCTGATCCACGACGGCGCCGCGACGCCCGACGACGTCCTGCGGCTCGTCGGCGCCTAGTCGGTCTGTGCTTCGATCTCGTCCGCGGACGCGGCCGGCGACCTGGTGGTCGGTGCCGGCACTCCAGTCGCGGACATCCGGGTCGAGCGCTTCTCGCCGACGGGTTGAAGCGCCTGGAGTCGGTGGCGGTCAGGCGGGGGCGGGCCCTCCGAGTTCGCCACGCGCGGAACGCAGCCGGAAGCCGACGATGGTGTCCGAGATGCCACGGAAGAGTGCCGCCACCCCAATCCAGACGACGAGCAGCACCGACCCCCGGTAGGTCGACACGGTCTGCGCGTCCGGACTGATCGCCCAGAATCCGAGGAGGATCATGATGATCCCGGTAACGAGCTGCGTCCACCACAGGCTTTCGACCCGTCGTGTACTGAAAGCGAAGACGACGTCGATGATCCCGTAGAAGAAAAGGAGCCACCCGGCGAGGGCACTGAGGACCAGGAAGGTCTGACCCGGCCACGCGAGGGCGATGACTCCGGCGACGATCGACACGATCCCGATGGCGATGTACAGCCACTTCCAGCCCGGGGCCACCGCGGCGACGGCAAGCTCCATGAACCCGCCCATGATGAAGCCGATGCCGAAGAACAGAGCGATGGCCCACACGGTCCGATAGTTGAACGACAGCACGAAGAAGGAAAAGACGATCCAGCCGATACCAGCGGCTAGGAACCACCCCCAGCTCCCGGTCACTGTCTTCAGGTCTTCCCTGGTGGATTGCGCTAGCACAACGGTGCGACCTCCTCAGTCGAGCCAAGGCGTGAGACTACGACCCGGACGCGGTGGCCCTGGTGATGGCGGCGGAAGACGTGACGTTCCGGTGTGAGCCGCGCGATCACTCGACGAGATCGACGAGGCCCTCGATTGTGCCGGGGGCGGGGACGAGCATGTCACCCTTGTCGTTGACGTGGATGGGGTAGGAGGTGTTCCCCTCGCCTGGGCCGTCGACGAACCTGTACCTGCCACGGAGCCGGGCGAAGCCCCGGATGCGGCCGTCGGCATCCTTGACCTCGCCCACGACGTCACCACGGTTGTTGATGTCGGCCGCCGCTGTTGCCCGCGTCCCGGGAACGTCGAGTCGCTCGTAGCGGCCACCCTCCCACAAGTAGCCGTGGAGGGACCGGGCCGGGTAGCGCCCGTCGGGCCCAGGGACGGCGCCGTCGTCGAGGTAGACGCCGACGACCTGGCCCCGGTCGTTGATACCGAGCGCCTTGTTTTGGGCGGCGCCCGGCGGATCGAGGGTGACATACCGGCCATCGGGCTGGCGAAGGAAGCCGATCTGGTTCCCGCTCTCGTCAATGCGGACGCCGACGATCTGGCCCCGGTCATTGATGGTGTAGGCGTTCGGGGCGTCGACGGTGTCGGGCGGATCGAGGATCGTCACCTCGCCCCTGTCCCAGAGGAAGGCGTGCTGGGCGCCGGGCGGGGGCAGACCATCGGGGCCGGGGACGGCACCCTCATCGAGGTAGACGCCGACGATCTGGCCCCGGTTGTTG
>JBOGEU010000758.1:0-2034 GCA_050741995.1 Acidimicrobiia bacterium
GTCCAGGCGTCGGAGCGGGCGTGTCTACCGTCGGCGATCAACGCCTCGGAGCCGATCCTGTTGCCAACTCTGATCCGATAGCGGGCGACCAACTCATTGCCGCCTGCTCCCACCAGACCGGCTGCGATCACCCAGGGGACCTGATCGATCAGCCTGGGCTCGACGAGCCGCTGCGCCGACTCCCATCCCACCAGGACCGCCGATGCGCCTATGGCGAAGACGATTATCAGGCCGGCCAGGTCCTCGGCTCGGTGCAGCCCGTAGGTCTAGGTACGGGTCGGGCGGCGACGGCCGAGCGCGAACGCGATCCACAACGGGATGACGGTGAGAGCATCGCCCAAGTTGTGGATCGTGTCAGAAAGGAGTGCCACGGACCCGCTCACCACCACGATCACCGCCTGCAGGAGGGCGGTGACTCCGAGACCGGCCAGGCTTATCTTGGTGGCCCTGATCCCCTCCGCCCCGAAGTCGATCACCGTCGACCCGGCATGCTCGTGGCGGTGCCCCACCGCATGAGTGACACGCTCCCAGATACTCACTTGGTCGTGGTGGTGGTCAGGGTGATCGTGGCGAGGCATGTAGATCGTCGACGCTAACTCGACCCGGTTCCGGGGAGAAGTCGCATCACGGTCGCAACAACACAGCAAGTCCAACCATCGCTCTAATCTGATATTATCGGTGTATGCCGATATCCACCAGGTCACCCTCGCGTGACCTTCAGCTGGCCGCCAAACTGTTCCGAGGGTTGGCGGATCCGACCCGACTGGCGATCCTGGAAGCGATCGCCGAGGAAGGAGAGATGCGAGTCACCGACCTCATCGCTCGGGTCGGCGGTTCCCAGGCCAACGTTTCAGGCCATGTCGCCTGTCTCAAAGATTGCGGGCTGGTGGTAGACCGCCCCGAGGGTCGGCAGGTGTTCTATTCCGTCTCCGATCCGGTGGTGGTAGCCGCGCTGCGGGGAGCGGAGGCGGTGCTGGCTCTCACCGGGGAGCAGGTCGCCCTCTGCCCCAACTACCGGACCCCCGAGACCGGCCGATGAGCGGGGGTCACCAGGGCGAGCCCTATTTGGGTCCCTGGTGGCGGTTCCCTCCCCTCCGACGCACCCTTGCCGCCGGGAGCGCCCTCGGGATCGTCTTCACCCTGGACCTCGCCGGCCTACTCGGCGGGGTTCCGGCCGCAGTCCTCTACGGGCCGATAGCAATAGCCGCGGCCTGGCACTGGGGTGGAGAGGCCGTCGAGTCGCTACTGGAAAGGCGGGTCAACATCGACGTGCTGATGGGAGTGGCCACCGTCGGCTCGGCGGTGCTCGGACTCTGGGAGGAGGCCGCCTTTCTCGCCTTCCTCTACGGAGCGGCAGAGGGCTTGGAGGAGTACACCTATGGCCGGACCCGGGGAGCCATCCGCTCCCTCCTCGAGCTCGCCCCCGAAGAGGCCCGGCTGATCCAAGACGGTGGAGAAGTGGTCGTACCCGCCGCTCGGCTGGCACCTGGTGACCGGTTCCGGATCGGACCGGGCGAGCGGATACCCACCGATGGGATCATCCGGTCCGGGGAGACCAGTCTCGACGAGGCGGCGGTCACCGGCGAGTCGATCCCAGTCGAGCGGACTCTCGGGGACATGGTGTTCACCGGGACCATCAACCTCACCGGGGTCCTCGAGGTAGAAGCCACCGTCGCCTACGAGGACAACACCCTGTCCAGGATCATCCATCTGGTCGAACAAGCCCAAGAGGAGAAGACCAACACCCAACAGCTCATCGACCGTTTCGGCGACCGCTACAGCCCCGCCGTCCTCGCCGCCGCCCTCCTCCTCCTGGTGGTGCCGCCCCTCTTCGGCGCTGACTCCGAGGAATGGGCTGTCCGGGCGGTCACCCTCATCGTAGCCGGCGCGCCCTGTGCCCTGGTCATGTCCACCCCGGTTGCGGTCGCCGCCGCCATCGGCACCGCCGGCAAACGAGGGCTGCTCATCAAAGGAGGAGTCCACCTCGAGAATCTGGGGCGGGTCCGAGTCGTCGCCTTCGACAAGACCGGCACC
>JBOGEU010000759.1:0-1355 GCA_050741995.1 Acidimicrobiia bacterium
ACCAGGAGTACATGGCGCAGGTGCCGTGTGAAGCCTGCGGCGGTGGGCGTCTCAACCGGGTGTCGCTGGCGGTGACCATCGCCGGGAGGAACATCGCCGAGGTCTCCGATCTCAGCCTGGGCAGAGCCCGTGAGTTCTTCGACAACCTGGAGTTGAACGAGCGGGAGGCGACCATCGCCGAGCGGGTCCTGAAAGAGGTGAGGTCGCGGATCCAGTTCCTCCTCGACGTGGGGCTCGACTATCTGACCTTGAGCCGGTCGGCGGCGACCCTCGCCGGAGGTGAGGCGCAGCGAATCCGGCTGGCGACGCAGATCGGTTCCGGGCTGGTCGGGGTGCTCTACATCCTCGACGAGCCGTCGATCGGGCTCCACCAGAGAGACAACCAGCGGCTGATCGAAACCCTGCTCCGTCTCAGGGACCTGGGGAACACCTTGATCGTCGTCGAACACGACGAAGACACGATTCGCACCGCGGACCACATCGTCGACATCGGGCCCGGGGCGGGGGAGCACGGCGGGCACGTCGTGGCCGAGGGCACCCTGGCCGACATCACCTCCCAGCCCGACTCGCTCACCGGCGACTACCTGGCCGGGAGACGTCAGATCGAAGTCCCGCTGTTCAGGCGCCAGGGCAACGGAGAGGTGATCTCGATCCTGGGCGCCACCGAGAACAACCTCCAGGGGATCGATGTCGAGTTCCCGCTCGGAATCTTCACCGCGGTCACCGGGGTCTCCGGGTCGGGCAAGTCGACCCTGATCGAGGAGATCCTGTGGAAGACGCTGGCCAACAAGGTGAACCGGGCTCGGGTGGTCCCCGGACGGCACAAGAAGGTGGAGGGAATCGAGCTCATCGACAAGGTGATCGACATCGACCAGTCACCGATCGGCCGGACGCCACGCTCCAACCCGGCCACCTACACCAAGCTCTTTGATCAGATCCGCGCCCTCTTCGCCCAGACCCTGGAGGCGAGAGCCCGTGGCTACAAGCCCGGGCGGTTCTCGTTCAATGTCAAAGGCGGGCGATGCGAGGCCTGCTCGGGGGACGGGACGATCAAGATCGAGATGCACTTCCTCCCCGACGTATACGTCCCGTGCGAGGTCTGCGGCGGCCGCCGCTACAACCGGGAGACCCTCGAGATCCTGTGGAAAGGCCACAACATCTCGGATGTGCTCGAGATGTCGGTCGAGGAGGCGCTGGGCTTCTTCGAGAACCAGCCCAAGATCGTCCGCATCCTGCAGACCCTGTTCGACGTCGGACTCGGGTATGTGCGTCTGGGCCAGCCGGCCACCACCCTCTCCGGTGGTGAGGCCCAACGGATCAAACTCGCCTCGGAGCTGGGCAAACGGTCCACCGGG
>JBOGEU010000760.1:0-9405 GCA_050741995.1 Acidimicrobiia bacterium
CGGCTGTTGGCGACGTCACCGACGATCCCCATTCGCAGCCCATCGAGCGACCCAAACCGCTGGCGGAGGGTGAGTGCGTCGATGAGGGTCTGGGTGGGGTGCTCTCGCCGCCCCACTCCGGCGTTGACGACCGGGACCCCCGACCACCGAGCCACCAGCTCCGCGGCGTCTGCCAGATGATGACGGACCACAAAGACATCGGTGCCCATGGCGGTCAGTGTCAGCACGGTGTCCTCGAATGTCTCCCCCTTGGCAGTCGAGGCGGATTCGGGGGTGAAGCTCATCACGTGCGCACCGAGCCAGTGGGCCGCCTTCTCGAAAGAGAGCCGGGTCCTGGTCGATGGCTCGAAGAAGACCGTGGTGACGGTTCGCCCGCGAAGGCTGGTCCCGGGCACGGCCCCCGAGCGCAATGCCTCCACGTGGTGCTGGCCCGAGTCGAGGAGTGCCTCGAGATCGTCGATGGGGAGGCCGCGCAGAGTGAGGAGACCGCTCATGCCGCCCCGCTCCTCTCCACCCAAACCCCCTCATCGGGGTCGATGGGGCCCAGCCGCACCCGCACCACCTCCTCCTGGCTCGTGGGGAGGTTCTTGCCGACGTAATCGGCGCGGATCGGCAGCTGGCGGTGACCCCGGTCGACGAGGACCGCCAACTCGGTCCGATGCGCCCGACCCAGGTCGGAGAGGGCATCGAGCGCGGCCCGTACCGTGCGCCCGGTGTAGAGGACGTCGTCGACGATCACGATACTGCGCTCCGAGATGTCGGTGGGGATCGAGGTCTTGTTCCCGGTCACCGCGGGGCGCAGCTCACGATCGTCGCGGTAATCACCGATATCGAGCTCCCCCACCGGTACCGAGACACCTTCGAACTCCTGGATGAGGCCGGCGAGGATGTGGGCGAGGATCACTCCTCTGGTGTGGATCCCGACTATCACGACGCCCGCGGCGCCGCGATGTCGCTCCAGGATCTCGTGTGCGATGCGGCGAACCGCCCGGCGGATGTCGTCGCCGTTCATCACCTGTGGCATCGGATGCCGTACGATGCCGATGGGAGGTGTCCCATCTCACTCCTTCCCGGCCTCACCGGACCGTGCTTTAAAGGCGATGCGACATTAGCCCGATCGAAGGCGCGGTCCCAACCTCAACCCCGGGCGGCCCGGGCCAGCGAGGCGAGGACCCCGTTCACGAACGCGCCCGACCTCTCCGTGGAGTATGTCTGGGCCAGTCGCACCGCCTCCGCCACGACCGCACCGGTCGGAGTGTCCTTGCTGTGCCGCAATTCGAAAAGCCCGAGACGGAGAATGGTGCGATCGATCACCGGCATCCGGGCCACGCTCCAATGCTCGGAGGCCGACTCGATCTCGTAGTCCAGCTCCTCCTTGTGCTCCAGGACCCCGCGCACCAGGAAGCCGACACGACCTGTCATCTCGATGCTCTCGCCGTCCTCGCCCCCCACTTCGTGCTGATAGAGGGCTTCGAGGGCGAGATCCCTGGGCTCTATGGCCAGCGCCCTCCCCAGGGCGCGGGCGACGGCGGAAGCCAGGTCACCCGCCACCTCGTCATCGGTGGAACATGGCTCGCCCCGTGCAGTGAGCACACCCTGCACCTCAGCGACATCGACCTTCAGGGCAGATGCCAGCTCTGCGACTGTGACCCGCGCCGGGATGGTCACCTTGGGCGCCGGGTCGGGGCTCATGCCCGGGTCAGATACTCTCCGGACCGGGTGTCGACCTTGACACGGTCGCCTTGCTCGACGAACAACGGGACCTGTATCTGCAGACCGGTCTCGAGTGTCACCTGTTTTGTGGCGCCGGTCCGGGTGTCGCCTTTCACCGCGGGCTCGGCGTAGGTCACCTCCAGCTCCACCGAGGCCGGCAGCTCGACACCGATCGGCGTGCCCTTGTACAACGGCAGGCTGGCCGTCATGCCCTCGACGAGGAACCCTGCGGCATCACCCACATCCTCGGCACTCAATGCGAGCTGGCCGAAGTCGTCGAGGTTCATGAAGTGGAACCCGAGATCGTCCTGGTAGAGGTACTGGTGGTCGCGACGGTCGATGATCGCCTGGTCCACGTTCTCGTCGGCGCGAAAGGTACGGTCGAGGACCTGCCCTGTCTCGAGGTTCTTCAGCTTCATACGGACGAAGGCCTTGCCCTTGCCCGGTTTGACGTGCTGGTACTCGACGATGGTGAACAGGCCGTCGCTGAGCTGAAGGGCCATGCCCGGCCTGACGTCGTTGGTGCTGATCATCTCACTGGACTCTGCGCTCTGGAATCAGGCGGGGACGGTAACCGGATCACAGGCCAACGGCCCCGAGCCCGATGTCGAGGTCCCGCTCGCCGACATGCTCCACCACCGGGTCGCCGATCGCCCGCAACAGGACCATTCGCAGGCCCTCGGCGTCTCTTTTCTTGTCGTGGCGGAGAAGGTCCTCCACCCGGGCGCGGTCGAGACCGTCCACTGCCGTCGGCAGCCCGAGCCGGGCGATCGCTTGCAACATACGATCGAACCCCGGGAACCGGAGGCGGTGCTCCGAGATCCTGCCTGCGGCCACCATCCCGACCGCCACGCACTCCCCGTGTGACATCGGGGAGGCAAACTCGATGGCATGGCCGATCGTGTGCCCGAAGTTGAGGATTGCCCGCAACCCCGACTCCCGCTCGTCCTCACCGACCACTCTGGCCTTCACCGCCGCCGACCTGACAACGACTTCCTCGAGGGCAGCCTCGTCGCCGTCTCGCTCCAGGAGGTCGAAAAGAGCCGTGTCCCCGACCAGCCCGGTTTTAAGCGCCTCGGCGAACCCCTCCCGCCGCAGTGACGATGGGAGAGAGGCGAGGGTGGTCACGTCGACTATCACCCGAGTCGGGTGCCAGAACAAGCCGACCAGGTTCTTGCCCGCCAGGTTGACCCCGGTCTTGCCCCCGATGGCGGCATCGACCGCCGCGAGCAGGGTGGTAGGGACGTGCACCACCTCAACGCCCCTGAGCCACGTCCCGGCCACGAATCCGGCGAGATCAGAGACCGACCCGCCGCCGACCCCGACCACGGTGTCCTGGCGCCCGAGCCCGAACCTGGCCAGGGCCTCGTAGACCGATTCGGCCACCACAAGGGTCTTGGCCTCGTCGCGATCGGGGAGCCCGATCACCTCCACATTGAGGCCCTGGCCCCTCAGACGCTGAGCGATGTCGAGGGCGATGTGGGTTGCCCCGGGTTGGGTCATGATCGCCACCCGCTGCCGCCCGGGACGTGTCGGGAGAATATCGTCGGGAAGCCCGTGCCCCACGAATAGCTCGGTCGCACCGGCCACGGTCAGGATCGCCATAGCTCCTCGATCCTCAGGGCGACCTCATCGGCAGTGAGCCGGGAGGTGTCGATCTCGAACTCGGCAGCCTCGGAATAGAAGGCGGATCGCTCAGCGAGGACTCTCGCCAGGTCGGCCTCACGGTCGGCCGCGCCGTCGAGCAATGGGCGCCCCGAGCTCCCTTCCAACCGCCCAGCCAGCACCTGAGGAGGGGAGCGCAGCCAGAAGACAGGCCCCGTGGCCCGCATCAGGTCCCGGTTCCGACTGTCTAGTACGGCGCCACCTCCTGTTGCCACTACGGCGTCATCTCCAGCCAGCCGCCGGATTGCGGCGGACTCCAACTCCCGGAACGATGCCTCACCCAGCTCGGCCCAGATCTCGGTCACCGATCGGCCGGCCGCGGACACCACTTCGTCATCGGTGTCGAAGAATGCCACGCCGAGCGCGGCTGCCGCCAGCTGCCCGGCACTCGTCTTGCCCGAGCCCATCATCCCGACCAACCAGAGCGTCATCACCCGGGGCGACGGGTGAGGCCGGATTTGTAGCGATCGACCGCGGCGGTGAAATCGTCCACGTTGTCCCCCCCGAACTTCCGTTGAAACTCGGCGGCGAGGACGATTGCGACCATTTGCTCCCCGACCACGGCCGCGGCAGGGACTGCGCAAACGTCCGATCGCTCCCTGACCGCCTCCGCCGGCTCGCCGGTGGTCATGTCGACCGTCCGCAGTGGCCTCATCAGGGTGGAGATGGGCTTCATCGCCCCGCGAACCCGGATCGTCTGCCCGTTGCTGATCCCGCCTTCGGTCCCACCTGCCCGATTGGTGGGACGGGTCAAAGTGGCGCCTTCGAGAAGGATCTCGTCGTGGGCCTTCGATCCGGGAAGGCTCGCCGCCTCGAATCCATCCCCGATCTCCACCCCTTTGATCGCGGGGATCGACATCACGGCGGATGCGATCAATGCGTCGAGCTTGCGGTCGTAGTGGACGTGGGACCCGATGCCCGGCGGCACACCGAACCCGAGGACCTCGAAGACGCCGCCCAGAGTGTCACGCCTCGCCTTGGCATCCTCGATGGCGGCGACCATCGCGGCCTCGGCGGTCTGGTCCATGCAACGAACCGGGCTGGCATCGATCCGCTCCAGATCGCCGGGCCCGGGCGGTGGGCCCTCGCTTACTGCGGATCCAATCGAGACGACATGGCTGATGACCCCGACTCCAACCGTCTCCAGAAGGATCTTCGCCAGGACACCGGCCACCGTGCGCGCCGCGGTCTCCCGAGCCGACGCACGCTCCAGGATGTCCCTCGCATCGTCCGTCCCGTACTTGAGCATGCCGGCGAGGTCGGCATGACCGGGTCGGGGCCGTGTCACCTGCTTCTTGGCCGCGGCCGGCTCGGGGCTCATCTCCTCGGACCATCTCGGCCACTCCGTGTTGCGGATGAGGACGGCGACAGGCGAGCCGAGGGTCTCACCGTGGCGAATGCCGCCCAGGATCTCGATTTGATCCTTTTCTATCGCCATCCGCTTTCCCCGGCCATACCCCATCCGCCTCCGGGCCAGCTCGGCCGTGATCCGCACCGCGGGCACGACAAGGCCCCGGGGCAGGCCCTCGACAATGGTCACCAGCCCGGGCCCATGCGACTCACCGGCCGTCATGAAGCGATACATCGTGGCGATGCTACGTCGGGACGGGAAAAGCTCCGAGTCCGGCCAGGACTATTGCCGTCCACGAGCCGAGAATCATCGAAGGGCCATACGGCAGCTCGACCCTCATCGCTTCACGGATGGTGTCACGCCGGCCACTCTCCGGATCCTCCCCGCTCCCTCGACCTCGGACCGCTCCGGCCACCACGACCATCAACGAGAGGAGCCCACCGATCAGGGCGGTCAGGAAAACCGCCCAACCCAGTGTCCCCCAGGACAAATAGGCGGTGAAGACTCCCAGTGACACCGAGAGCTTTACATCGCCGTATCCGAAGCCCTTGCCCCCAACCGCAAAGAACAGGAGGTTGGTCCCGGCGAAGTAGGCGGCCCCGCCGAGCATGGCGCGCAAGAAGGCGGACTCGCCGCCATCGGCCAAGGCTGCCACCCCCAGCGCCCCGATGACGGCCACCGAGCCCCGGAGATTGAGCCGGTCGACGATGCGCAGAGCATCGACATCGGTGATCCCGAGGGCGAGGGTGAGGGTGAGAAAGCCGAGATAGGCGAGCAGCGCCCAAACCGGGCCCAGTGCAACGGCGAACCCGATGGCGAAGACCACCGAGACGGCGACCACGACGAGCTCACGGCCGGGGCGACGCCCGCATCGGGGGCAGGCAAACCGGGACCATCCGCGACCGTTGCCACATCGGGGGCAGGTCCCGGCGAAAGGGCGAAGCGGCAGGTCCAACAGGGCCTGGGCCGCAAGATCGTGGGCGATGATGGCCCCTAGAAAGCCGAATGCTCCGGCGAGGACGTTTGTCACCGCCGGAGCAAGCTAGCTGCACAGGTGGTCGCAGTGGCGACCAGCCGGTCAGTCTTCGTCGATCTCCTTGAGCACCGAGCCCATGCGGCGCCGGCGGAGCAGGCCATGGCCTTCCTCTTCCACATCGGCCTGACCGTTGACCTCGAGCTGGGAGAAGACCTTCTCGAGGAAGGCTTCGGTGTCCTCTTCGACCACATCGGCCGCGGGCTCGAAGGCCGGGGCGTTCGAGTACTCCTCGCCCTGGCTCGGCTCTTCCTCGGCGGCCGGGGGCTCGAGGCTGTCGGCCGGCGGGGCGAACCCGGGCTCGGGGCTTGCCGCCTTCACGAAATGGCCGAAACGGCTGGCAGGCTCGGGCTCACCGGGCTGTCCGCCCTCCTCCGCCGCCGGAGGCTCGCCGGCGTCGGCGGGAGGTGCTTCTGCGACCTCAGGGCTCGAATCGTCGTCTTCGGGCTCGATCCACCACGACTGGTTGTGGTCACGGTCGTCGGAGGCGGGAGCCGTGGCTGCCGGGGTCTCGGGAAGGACATCTTCGACATCGTCGCCAGAGAGGACCAGCAGCTCCTGGTCGGCCATCTCGGCCGCCACCTTGGCGATCCAGAACTCGGTGGTGCCCAGACGCTCCGCCATCAGCCTCACCGAGGCTCCGGCGCCGAGCTCGGAAAGGAGACGCCATGCCTCGCGATTGATCCTGATCTCCTCGCGATCCCCAGGGTCGCGATTCATGCGGATCGTCGATTCGAGGTCGCCTATCACCTTATGGACGCCGGCCCACTCCTCGGCGCGGCGGCGAGAATCGTCGAGGATGGCCTCCAGCTCGAAGGGCCGGGGGCTGGAGTAGGGCGATGTGGCCCCTTCGGCCACCTCGAAGGTGGCGCCCTTCACGTGCAGGTGATACAAGCTCTCGATGGTTATCTCGCGAATCAGCTCGATGACCTGCACCTCGCGATCGCCGAGGTCGGTGAAACTCGACTCACCGGTGGCGACCCTGCGCAGGAAGCCGTCGTCGACATAGCCCGAATTGACCAGGTGCTTGTGAAGGTCACGATCCTCGGCGGTCGTCGCCAGTGAGATGCCCTTCTTGCCGACGAAAATCCGGCCACGAATGTCCTCGCCGCGAACGTCGACCGAGCCGCGCTGATCGGACCTCATCAAGAGCCGGAGCACTTCGTCTAGGGGTACGAACCCCAGGTTTCCAGAAAGAGCCACCTCAAGGCCTCCTTGCCTACTAATCCTTGGTAACCAGATCGGCCGCATGGACTTGACGCTTTAGGCCTTTCTGGCCGCTTCCAGCATGGCATCCAGCGGAGGTCTCACCCCCGTCCACCACTGGAAGGAGGCCGCGGCCTGGAGGACCAGGAATTCAACACCGTCCATGACCGGCACGTCGGATTCGAGGGCCAATACCACCGTCGGTGTCGGATGCCCGCCGTAGGCCAGGTCGATGATCCCCGAAGCGAGCTCCACGATTGCCTCGGGCAGCGGTTCTCCTTTCATGCCGAGGGGGGTGGCGTTGATCACGAGCGCCCCGGACACACCGGTCCCGAATGGGACCACGGCGGCCGGCGGGCCGGCCAGATCGGCCAAGGTGGCGGCGCGAGCAGGGTCGCGAGCCGCCAGGTACGCCACACGGTGGCCGACACCGGCAACGGCGGCGGCGGCCGCCCCACCGGAGCCAAGGACCAAAACCGGTGCCTCGGGGTCGAATCTGGGGTCGGAGAGAGCCGATCTCGCGGCGATGACATCGGTGCTGTGCCCCTCGACCAGCCCATCGCTCAGCCGAAGGGTGTTGACCGAGGCGCCGGCCTCGGCTTCGGGCGTGAGCCGATCGGCGGCTGCGGCCGCTTCCCTCTTCAACGGCATGGTGATGTTCATCCCATGCAGCGTGCCCGCTCGAAGCTCCCGGACTGCAGCGGTCAGCTCGGCCGGGCCCGCCCGGCGGGCCTCGTAGCTCCCCTCGATGCCCAGGCGACGCATCGCGGCCCGATGAATGGCAGGAGAACGCGAGTGGTCGATCGGGTCACCGAGAACAGCCAGGCGAAGTGGCGATCGCATCGGTTGTCAGTCTGGCATCGGCCCGGGTCAGGGGAGTACCCCGTCCTCCCTCGCCTTGGCGACGTTGGCGTTGTGCTCTTCGAGGGTCGCCGCGAACGCATGATGACCTTCGAGGTCGGACAGGACGTAGAACAGAAAGTCCGTGTCGGCCGGGGCGGCGGCCCCATCGAGCGAGGCACGCCCAGGTGAGGCAATCGGAGTGGGTGGAAGGCCGTTGACCAGATAGGTGTTGTAGGGCGAGTCGACCTCGTTGTTGAACTGCGATGCGTCACGGGTGCCAAGCGCGTAAAGAACCGTGGCGTCGACATCCAGTTTCATGCCCTGTGCAAGCCGGTTGTGGATCACGCTGGACACGGTCGGTCGCTCTTCGTCGAGGAGGACCTCGCTCTCGACGAGCGAGGCAATGATCAGCCCGTCGTAGGGGGTGAGACCGGCCCCTTCGACCACCGACCAGTCGATGCTGTCCATCCGCTGCTCCATGGTCGAGGCGAGACGCTGCAAGATGTCCGCCGGCCCGGCCGATCGGGCGAACTCGTAGGTATCGGGGAAGAGCAGGCCCTCCCATTCGGCCAGTGCCGGCTCTGCGGGCATCTCGCGCAACGATGTGTCCACGTCACCGTCGAGCAGTGCCTGCTCGAATTCCGCATAAGGATGCCCGGACGCCTCGGCGAGCCGGGTGAGGATCTCGGTGACCCGCAGACCCTCGATCACCGTCACCCGATAGGTGTCGGCCACCGGCCCCACGATCAATGCCGCCACCACCTCTCCGGGGTCCATGAGGGTTTCGAATCGATAGGTGCCCGCCTGGAGACGGGACGCAGCCTCGTTGTTGCGAACCGCCACCTCGAACTCGAGGGCGGACCTGACCACTCCCTGAGCGGCGAGAATGGCCGCGATGTCCTCTGCAGTCGACCCCGAGGGGATCTCGATCGTCACCTCCTGCCCCGGTATCACCGATATCGGGGTCGAGTCGCCGTCATCGGGGCTGAAGGAGGACCCGACCCATCGACCGAGATACGAGGCCACGCCGACCACCGCGAAGCCGGCGATCACGACCAGGGCCACCGCCGCGGCGATCTTGCCCACTCGGGCCCAGGGCGACGGCTCGGGAACAGGTTCGAAGGTCATCGTTGCTTGTCCAGATAGTCCTGAAGGATGATGGCGGCTGCCACCTTGTCCACGGTTTCCCGGCGTTCCCGGCGCTTCATACCCGACTCGAGCAGGGCGCTCTCCGCCATGCGAGAGGTGAACCGCTCGTCGAGGAGGACGAGGTCGACCCCGGTCGCGGTCCCCAGCTCCTCGGCGAGGTTCCTGGCCTCGGAGGCGGACGCCCCTTCATCGCCACCCAGTCCGGTGGGAAGACCGACGACAATGGTACCGATATCCAGCTCTTTGACGAGACCGACCACCTCGTCCACGACCGACGACCGTGAGACCACCGATAGGGGCCTGGCTGTCATCCCCAGGGGGTCGGAGACGGCGAGGCCCACCCGCTTGGTGCCGAAATCGACACCCAACGAGCGGCTCACAGACCCCCGAGCAGGCGCTCGGCCACGACGCGGGCCTTCTCGACCGCGGCGTCGAGGTTCTCCCC
>JBOGEU010000761.1:0-2617 GCA_050741995.1 Acidimicrobiia bacterium
TGGGAGAACCGTGACAACGCCCGCTTTGCCTTCCGCATCCTCAGCGAGGGGGTGTGCGACGGCTGCTCTCTCGGCACCAGCGGGATGCACGATTGGACCATCGACGGGGTCCATCTGTGCAACATCAGGCTGAGACTGCTCCGGCTCAACACCATGGGACCTCTCGACAGCTCGGTGCTGGCCGATGTCGCCGCCCTGAAGGAGAAGCGGTCGCGCGACCTTCGTGACCTGGGACGCATCCCCCACCCGCTCATCCGCCGGCGAGGCGAGCCGGGTTTCAGCAGGATCGGCTGGGAGGAGGCCATCGACCTCGCCGCCGACCGGATCCGAGCTACCGACCCGGACCGGACCTACACCTACCTCACCAGCCGGGGCATCCCCAACGAGACCTACTACTCGGTACAGAAGTCGGTCCGTGCCATCGGCACCAACAACATCGACAACGCAGCCCGGGTCTGTCACTCCCCGTCGACCTTCGCCCTGAAAGACGCACTCGGGGTCGCCGCCACCACGTGTTCGTACTCCGACCTGATCGGCACCGATCTCATCACCTTCATCGGCTCCAACCCGGCCAAGAACCAGCCGGTGCTGATGAAGTACCTGTTCCATGCCAAGAAGGCAGGGACCAAGATCGCCCTGGTCAACCCCTACCTGGAGCCGGGCATGGACGACTACTGGGTGCCCTCCGATCTGGAATCGGCGTTGTTCGGGACCAAGATCACCGACCGTTTCTTCCAGGTGCGCCCAGCGGGCGACATCGCATTCCTCCACGGTGCGGTGAAAGCTCTCATCGAGAAAGCTGCATTCGACGCCGAGTTCGTAACCACCCACACCACGGGCTTCGATCGACTCGCCGCCCATCTCGGCGATTTGAGCTGGGAGAGTCTCGAGGAGGGCTCCGGTCTGAGCTGCTCCGAGATCGAGGCCTACGCCGACATGGTGGCGTCGGCCGAGAAAGCGGTGTTCATCTGGGGGATGGGCGTCACCCAGCACACCCGGGGCGAGGACGCGGTGCAGGCCATCGTCAACGTCGCCCTGACCAGGGGCTTCGTGGGGCGGCGGGGATGCGGCCTGATGCCGATCCGGGGCCACTCCGGAGTCCAGGGCGGCGCCGAGATGGGGGCGTACGCCACGGTCCTACCCGGTGCGCCACTCGACGCCGAGTCGGCAAGAAGGTTTACCGATCTCTACGGCTTCGAGGTGCGGGACCATGCCGCACCGACCACGGCCGAGATGATCGACCTCGCGGCTCGGGGTGAGATCGACGTCCTCCTCGCCGTCGGGGGCAACTTCCGCGAGGTCATGCCCGGCCCCGCCGGAGTCGGCGACGCTCTCGGGCAGATCCCGTTGCGGGTCCACATCGACATCGCTCTCTCCAGCCAGATGCTCGACGACCCCGCCGACACCGTGATCGTGCTCCCCGCCACCACCCGCTACGAGATGCCGGGGGGCGTGACGGAGACCAGCACCGAGCGCAGGGTGATCTTCAGCCCGGAGGTTGCCGGTCCCCGGATCGAGGAGGCGAGGCCGGAGTGGGAGGTGTTCGCCGAGATCGCGGCCAGGGTGAGGCCGGATCGCGCCGAGGCGGTCCGCTTCCCGGGCACAGCCGCGATCCGTGAGGAGATCGCCCGGGTGATCCCCTTCTACGACGGGATCCAGCATCTCAAGGAGAAGGGCGACCAATTCCAGTACGGGGGTGAGCGGCTCTGCGACGGATGGGTCTTCCCCACCGCCGACGGCAAGGCCCATTTCGGCACCGTGCCACTGCCCTCGTCTCCACGCGGTCCCGACGAATTCGTCATCGGCACCCGACGGGGAAAGCAGTTCAACTCGATGGTGCACCAGGACCGCGACCCGCTGAACCGGGTAGATCGCCATGGGATCCTGATGAATGCCGGCGACGCCCGCCGGCTCGAGTTGGGAGAAGGTGACGAAATAACGGTGGTCAACGACCACGGCGCCCTGGTTGGATCTGTGGTCATCGCCGACATCGCATCCGGGAGTCTCCAGGTCCACTGGCCCGAGGGCAACGTGCTGGTCGATCCCCGCCTCCGATCGCCTCGAGCCCGGATCCCCGCCTACAAGGAGACGTTGGGCCGGGTCGAGCCGGGGAGGCAAGCCGACGTAGACCGGGTCCGGGTGTGACCTCCCCCTGATCGGTTTGTTGGGGTTCGTAGGACCCCTGACGGTCCCAATGTGGTGGGGGTGCTCAAGGCGGGGTTTCACCGAAGACGCAGGCTCACCCGGTGCTCGGCGATAGATGCTGAAGCTTGTCGGGGTTGACCACCGCCCGCACCGTCTGGATCTTCCCGTCGGCGACGTCGAGCGAGATGACCGAGAGGATGGCGCCGGAAGAGTCGTGCACGACGGCTCCCGGCTGCCCGTTCACGTCGACGAGTGTGAGAGTCCATTGCTCCGCGTCGGAGCGTGAGCCGAAGGTCGCCAGGAACCGAGCGCTCTCGAAGGCGCCGCGGATCGGGCTCCTCCTCGCCGGCGCCTTTCCGCCTCCGTCTCCATAGACCACGACGTCGGCGGCAAGGAGGGCGGCCAATGCGTCTGTATCACCTTGCTCCGCCGCAGCGAAGAACCGCTCGGCGAGAGCCCACCGTTTCTCGAC
>JBOGEU010000762.1:0-2132 GCA_050741995.1 Acidimicrobiia bacterium
ACCATCGGGCGCCAAACCATAGATGATTGGAGAGTTTGCAACCTAGATTGGATACTTTCAGCACGATATAGGTGCATTGGTTATGCTCGACGCCTCGATCCCGAGGAGGCAGTTGATGACGGGCAGCAAGCACCGGACGTTGCGAGGTATGGCGTTGGTGTGGATCCTGGCTCTGGTGACCGCCGCCTGTGGCGGCGACGCAGGCGATGGTGACACCACCACCTCGAGCACCGACGACGCGGTGACCACGACATCGGCAGGCTCAGATGGCGGCAGCACCACGACCGCCGGCACCGAGACCGGCGGTGACTTCGTCACCATCGCGGTCCTGGCCCCGCTCACCGGCGAGATCGGCGAGTTCGGCCAGATCGTGAGCGAGGCGTTCGAGATGGGGATCAACGAGATCAACGCAACCGGGCTCAACACCTGCAGCGAGATCCGTCTTCAGTTTGGGGACACCGAGACCAATCCCGAGGTGGCGATCCGGGAAGCCGACCAGCTCATTTCGAGCACCGAGAACCTGGTCGGGTTCTTCGGACCGAGCTCGGGTGAGATGGTCGCTCTGGTCGACACCGCCCACGCCGAGCAGTTGATGCTGGTCTCGCCCTACTCGGGGACTACCGAGCTGAACGAGCTCGGTGGTGACTTCGTCTACCGCACCGTCGCCTCCGACTTGGCCGACGGCGAGGCGGCCGCCGCCTTCATCATCGACCAGGGGTGGACGACGGCAGGTGTGCTGGCCCAAGTGGCCGAGTCGCCATTGTCCTCGGCCAATGTGGTGCGGGAGCTCCTCAACGAGGCCGGAATCGAGCTCGTTGCCGACGTGGAGATCGTGGCCGGGCAGGCTTCTTACGAGGGCGAGTTAACCGAGGTCTTGGCCGGGAACCCCGAGGTCATCTACATGAGCGTCGGCATCGAGTCCGGCGTGACCATCCTGCGTGAGGCCGACTCGTTCGGATACGAAGGCTCGTGGATGCTGAGTGCCGACCTGGTGGGTCAGGACACGATCGACCTGACCGGTCCCGAGATCGTCGAGGAGAAGGTTTTCGCCGAAGGAGCGGAGGCCGACCCGGACCTGTCCGAGTATCAGCGCTTTGCAGAGCTGTACGAAGCAGAGTTCGGAATCGAGCCGCAGGTGTTCTCGCCGAACGCCTACGACGCGGCCATGCTGTACGGCCTGGCGATGATGGCGGCCGACGAGTGCACCGGTGCCGGGATCAACGAGGTGTTCCGTGACGTTGCCAGTGATCCCGGGACCGTCGTCGGCACCTTCGAGGATGGGGCCAATGCCATCCTGGCCGGAGAGGACATCGACTACAACGGGGCTTCGGGTGTCCTCACCTTCGACGAGTCGGGAACACCCCCCGGATCGTTCGCCATCTTCCAGGTGCTGAACGGCACCTTCGAGCGGGTGGCGTTCTACCCGGCGACCTTCTTCGAGGAGTAGGGCCGACCCCGCAAGACGACGACCAGAAGGACAGAAGCCGATGGAGCCATCTTTTCGGTGATCGGGGTCACTGAGACGATGGCCCATGGAAGACGGGTATGAAGCCGGCTCCTTTCGAGTATCACGCCCCGGCGACGTTGCCTGAGGCGCTCGACCTGCTCGCAGAGCTTGGAGCCGAGGCGACGCCCCTTGCCGGAGGACAGAGTCTGACCCCGCTAATGAATCTCAGGCTGGCCCGGCCGGTCAACATCATGGACCTGAACCGGATCGACTCGCTGGGCTCCGTTCGTGTGGACGACGATGCCCTTCGGATCGAGGCGCTGGTTCGTCACTCGACGATGGAGCGGTCTGAGGAGGTCCACGGAGTGTTTCCGGTGGCGAGGTCGGTGGCCCCGTTCATCGGCTACCCCGCGATCAGGCACCGGGGGACGGTCGTGGGGAGCATCGCCCACGCCGACCCGGCTGCCGAATGGCCGTGCCTCGCTCTTGCCTTCGATGCCCAGATCAACCTTGCTCGGGCCGGCTCGTCGCGCACCGTGCCGGCGGAGTCCTTCTTCAAGACAACGCTGACCACGGCGAGAGAGTCGGACGAGCTGGTCACCGAGGTCGCGTTCGACATCGGGTTCGATGCCTGGGGCTTCTATGAGTTCGCACGCAGGCACGGCGATTTCGCGGTGATCGCCGC
>JBOGEU010000763.1:0-2219 GCA_050741995.1 Acidimicrobiia bacterium
CTGTTCTGGACGAGGAGGGACGGCCGAAGGTGCGCGTGGAAACTTGGCCGATCGAGACCGAGGGTTACATGGCCGCCCGGTTCACCGAGTTCACAAGCCGCGAGAACGACCCCCAACTCCACACCCATGTCGTCGTCGCCAACCGGGTCAGAGGAGTCGACGGCACCTGGCGGACCCTCGACGGCCGCTACCTGTACCGACACAAGCTCGCCGCTGGGTGCATCCACGAGGCCGAACTCCGCAAACGGCTCACCGAACGGCTTGGGGTCCGTTGGCAACCAGTCGAGAGCGGGATGGCCGATGTCGAAGGCTTCACCCGAGCCCAGATCATGGAGTTCTCCCGACGTCGCCAACAGATCGACGAATGGCGGACCGTCCACGACGTCGACGACACGCCGGCCAACAACGAGCTCATCGCCCTCGCCACCCGAGCGCCCAAGGAGCGGGACCAGTCGCTCGACGAACTGAGAGTCGAATGGCTGGAACGAGCTGCGACTGTCGGGCTGACCCGACGCACCATCGACGCGATGCTCCATCGCAGCAACACGGTCACGATCCCAGATCCTGACGACTTGTTTTCCGAACTCGGTTCCGAGCGTGGGCTCACCCAGGAGATGTCAACTTTCGGTCGAGCCGACGCACTGGAGGCTGTCGCCGCAGCCTTTCCCGAGGGTGCCACCCGCCAGCAGGTCGAGACTCTCGCCGACACCTACCTTCGCCGACTGGACGTCGTGCCGATCATCAACGGCGACCGAAGCGCGACCCAAGCGGGCGACCTCGACGCGGTCCTGCCCTGGGCCAGCGAGCCAACACCCAATCCGGTCCTGGTCCCCGAGCATCGCTACACCACAGCTGAACTCCTCGCCACCGAACAACGCATCATCGACAGAGCCATCGAAGGAATCGGCGGCAACGGATGGAAGGTCACACTCACCGAGGCAGCAACAGCGCTTGCCGGCTACGACGAGCTGACCGAAGGTCAGAGACGCCTTGTCACTCAGTTCGCCACCTCGGGAAACCGCATCGAAGTCGGCGTCGGCGCCGCAGGCACCGGCAAGTCGACCGCCCTCTCGATAGTCCGCCAGCTCGCCGATGCGAGCAGGGCACCCATCCTCGGCACTGCAGTGGCCGCAAAGGCCGCCACCGGCTTCGAAACCACCACCGGAATCCCCTCCACCACTCTGACTCGGCTCACAGGAGAAGCACACGACACCCGCGGCCTGCCAGAAGGAGTCGTCCTAGTGGTCGACGAGGCCGGAATGGTCGGCACACGTCGGCTAGCCCAGGTCTCCGACCTCGTCCACCAGGCCAACGGAAAGCTGATCCTCATCGGAGACCACCACCAACTCGCCGAACTCGAAGCCGGAGGTCTGTTCCGGGCGCTCGCCGCCAGACTCCCCGCTGTCGATCTGACCGAGAACGTACGCCAACAGGAACCATGGGAACGAGCCGCACTCGGCGAACTACGTCACGGTTCGGTCACCCGGGCTCTCGCCATGTACAAGCAACGCGGCCGGATCAACATGGCCGCCTCCCCGATCGAAGCCATCCAAGACGCGGTCGCCCACTGGCAGGAGGATGTCGCCAGGCTCGGCGACGTCTCGCAGGTGTTGCTGATGGCTCACCAGAACCAAACGGTCCAGGCGCTGAACAAGCTGGCCAGAGACGCTCTCGCCGATACAGGATCGCTGCACGGACCAGCGGCTACGGCGGCCGGACGCGAATACCGGGCAGGAGACCGAGTGGTCTGCCTGAAAAACCGACCCCGCCTCGGTGTCCTCAACGGCGACCTCGCCACCATCACCACAGTCGACCCCGATAGACAGACGCTGACCATCAGACTCGACCGGAACCAGGAAGCCCGAAACCTTCCCTCCTGGTATCTCGCGGACGGCCACCTCGAATACGGCTATGCCATCACCGGCCACAAAGCCCAAGGCGCCACCGCCCGAATCGCCCACGCCGTCACCACCGGCAGCACCGACCGCGAGTGGGTCTACGTCACCATGAGCCGAGGAACAGATGCCAACGTCCTCCACCTCGTCCAGCCAGAAGACCTCGACGACGAATGCACCCATCTCCCGCATGCACGATCGTTGGGAGTACAGGCGCTCACCACGGAACTCGGTCGACGAGGTGCACAGACAGCCGCGATCGACTCACTCACCCCTTGACGTGGGCGGAGGGACCTATGAGTCGGGTGGTTTCGGTATCCAGGG
>JBOGEU010000764.1:0-3595 GCA_050741995.1 Acidimicrobiia bacterium
GGTGATTCCCTACAGCCTTGAGATGGCCGCCCTACGCACCCTGGCGCCCCGGGTGTTCGGCATCTTGATGAGCCTCGAACCGGCCGCCGCGGCGCTGGTGGCTGCCGTCCTCCTCCGGGAATGGCTCACCCCACTGCAACTGCTCGCGATGGCCTGCGTGATCGCGGCCAGCGTGGGCGCGGCCCGCACGACGTCGTCCAGCGACGTCATCCCCGTCGACTAACCGCGAGTGTCGATGCGCACTCTCCGAGCGGCCCGGCGCAGAGTCGCCAACACGGCCGGGCCGAGAAGCAGGATGATGACTGCGTTGGTGATGGAACGTTCCGAAAGCTCGGTGTCTCAGGCTGTCTCACGAGCGGCGTGAATTCCTGGCAGATTCCTGGCATCGGTTGAGCCGATTGCATGTGTTTCCTATACGGGTGTCCCCAGTCATTGAAACGTCGCATCGATGCTGGGGGAGACACGGTGTGTGGCCACTCCCGATCCCGGCCATACTTGTCGCATGTCTTCCGGCAACGATGAGATCGAGCGCTGGTCCGCCCTCAAGGTGTGGCTTTTCTCGCTTCACAACCGCACACCGAAGAGCAACCTGGCAGCAGTCGGCTGGCTGCGTCTCGGACCGGGGGACAGGTTCCTCGATCTTGGATGCGGGCTGGGGGCAGCCATCGAGTATGCAATGACCACCGGCGCCGAGCTGGCCGGTGCCGACCCCAGCCCGTCGATGGTGGAGCGGGCCTCGGCCCGGGTGCCCGGGGCGGAAGTCAAGGTCGGATCCGCCGAGGCGATCCCCTTTCCTGACAACAGGTTCACCGCCGTCATGGCGGTAGCCACATATCACCATTGGGCCGACCCCGAAGCCGGTCTCGCCGAGGTCCGAAGGGTTCTGGCTCCAGGAGGCCGACTTCTCCTCGTCGAGCGCAAGGTGAAGAAGAGCCATCGCCATGGGCTCGACAGAGCCGGGGCCGACCGGGTAGCCGCCAGGCTGTCGGGCATGGGGCTCACATCCGTCGCGGTCGACATGCGGCGGGTGGGCCGGGCTGACTACCTTGCGATATCCGCCGAGGAACCGGAGTGAGCATGGAGACCTTCTCAGTCGACCCCGACGAGCTCTCTCTGAAGCTGACCGGGATCGTCCCCGAAGGCGGCGCCCACATCCGCCAGGTCCTGTTGGACGAGATCGAGACCCGCCTGCCCCGGGATGCCGAGGCCCGGACGAACATCCAGCTCTCCGAGCTGAGCCCGGGCCGCACGGCCTCGTGGCACATCCACAACGGCATCGTCTATTTCGTGATCCTGCGCGGGATGGTGACCCTCCAGTACGAGGGCCGGTCGGAGCATTACACAGCGGGGGACGTCTACACCGAGCCGATCGGGGTCGTGCATCGGGCGGTCAACCCCCACGCCGATATCGCCGCCGCCCTGATCGGGTTCTGGGTGACCGCCGTCGATCGGCCCCATGTCACCGAGGTTGGTGCGCCGGCCTGGTCTCCGATCGAGGAGGGCCACCCGAGCCTCTGAGCACCGTTGGGTCTTCCATCACCGGACCCCAGCCAAGCTCTTCTCCGGGGTGTCTCAGTGCGCCCTGTCCTCGGCATCCGTCGGCGGGCCATCCGGGGTGGCGACATGATCCGCCCTCCACACATCTGGTTCCAGGTAGACGCGGCAGGAGTAGGACACGGCCTGACGGATGGCGGCCTCGGCGCTGTCGATGGCCTCGGCGAGCTGGGGAGTGGTGAGGCTCGCCGTGAACTCCACCTTGCCCGCTATCAGAAGCTCTTCGGGCCCGAGATGCTGGGTACGGAGGTCGATGACCCGGGTCACGCCGGGACTGGTTTGCAAAGCCTGATCGATGGCCCGGATGTCGCTTTCGAGGGCGGACTCTCCCATCAGCAGCGATTTCATCTCGATGGAGAGGAAGGCGGCGATCACGATGAGCAGGGCGCCGATGCACAGAGTGCCAACCGCATCCCAGGTCTCGTCGCCCGTCACCATCGAGAGCCCGACACCGATCAAGGCGAGCGTCAGGCCGAACAGAGCTCCGGCGTCCTCGAGCAGCACCACCGGCAGCTCCGGAGATCGGGAGGTACGGATGAAATCCCACCAAGTCCGTTCGCCCTTGACGTGTCGCGACTCGACGATGGCGGTCCGGAAGCTGAACGCCTCCAAGCCGATGGCCACGACCAGGACCCCGATTGCCCAGCCGATCGAGGTCAGCTCGTGGGGATGGCGGATCTTGGTGATCCCCTCGTAGATCGAGTAGAGACCGCCCAATGAGAAGAGGACGAGGGCGACCACGAAGGACCAGAAGTACCGCTCCCGACCGTATCCGAACTGGTGCCGGTCATCGGCCACCCTCCTGGCCCGTTTTCCTCCGAGAAGGAGAAGTCCCTGATTCGACGTGTCGGCAACCGAGTGGATCGACTCGGCCAGCATCGACGCGGAACCGGTGACCAGATATGCGACGAACTTGGCGATGGCGATCCCGGCATTGGCCGCCATGGCGGCGATGATCGCCCGTGTTCCACCAGCTGATGCCATGCCCGGATGCTAGGCGGACGTCGAATCCGCATTCCCGATGCAGGGGCGCCATATTTGGGGTGACCCCTGCATGGAGCTCGAACGTGGTTCAGCCCTGAATGACCGGGTGAATCTCGTCGGCGAGAAGACCGTGCGCCTCCCGGTGGACGTTCTCGGCGGCAGCAGCTTCTGGTGCCTCGACCAGGCAGAAGATCCTTCCTCCCTTCTCGTCGAGCCAATAGTTGAGGTAGCTCACCCCAAATCGGCCCTGGGTGGCCAGATCGGCCTGGTGCGCGTCCGCCACCTCCTTGGCGGTGGCCCCCTCGGGAAGGCCGTTGTGAACATCCATGAACAGCGGCATCGTTGCTCCTTTCCCGGCGACTCGCCGGCTCGCTTCAGGCAACGTACGAGCGGGACCTTCCCGGAACCTTCCTCCGCCGGTGATCAGGGCGCCAGGTGAGTCAGGGTGGCGCGGCATCGGTCCTCGTCGAGTCGTTGGCCAACACGCTCGAACCCGGTCGCTGCCCGCTCGAGCAGTGCCCGTGCGCCGTCGAGATCACCCTCGGCCAAAGCGATGCGGGAGAAAGCCTCGTCGAGTGCCGCCTCCCATCCGCCCTTGGGCCAGACAGCTGCGACCCGGGGCGAGGCGGTGGCGGCGAACCGCTTGCCCTGAGAGATCCGCCCGCCGTCGGCACAGGCCTTGGCGGCCGCTATCCAGTAGGGCACCGAGCACGACGGGCAGGCCTTGGCCATTCCTCCGCCAATGTCCGCCTCGGCCAGGTCGACCAGGGTCAGCGCGGCGTCGGCGCCGGGGGCGGCGTCGATCATCGTGGCATAGACCCGGGCCACCAGGTGCCATGCCAGTGCACCCGCCGAGCCGGCCAACGTCAAGGCCTGCGAGAGCAGGTCCATCACTTCGTTATCTCTTCCCCTGGCGAGAAGGACCTGGGCCAGCCTCTGTCTGCCCAGGGCCTCGCCGCCGGGCGATTCGATCTGATGATGCAGCTCCATGCCGACCACCAGGTGAGCCTCTGCGGTGTCCAGGTCCCCCGACAACAACGCGACCTCTCCGAGCAGC
>JBOGEU010000765.1:0-3101 GCA_050741995.1 Acidimicrobiia bacterium
CGGGGGTGAAGGTCGATTACGCCACCTACCTGCGGGCACCGGCGTCGTCCCGGGCCTGGATGCATGCCGCGGGTGCCATCTTCACCAAGATCCTCCCTTTCGCCTTCCTGGGAGCCGCTTTCGCCGCTGAGGTGCCGACGTGGACGATCGTGATACTGGTGTTGACCGGTCTCGCCCAGATCGGAATCGACATCTTGTGGTCGACCAAGGCTTCGGATTGGAAGAAGTTCCGGAGGGAGATGGCGCTGGTGAGCCGCCCTCCTACAGCATGAGCGGGTGGGACGGCGTCAGTCTGATTCTTCGGCCATGGTCGGGATCGACCCGTCGGTCTGGTGCATCTCCTGGTGAGTGATCACCAACTCGTGGAATCCTGGCGGGTCTTCGACATCGACCGAGATCAGATGCCGGGTCACCGGCCCTTCGGCGCGGTCGAACGACCTGGCCCGCGCGATGACCGCTGCGGAAGCATCGTCGATTCGCCCATGCTGGGCAAGGTGCTCGTCCCATGAGCCGAGGGCGAACAACTCGGTGAGCCGTGTCGGGTCGCTGACATTGCGCAGCAGGCGCCACCGGTAGGCGCCGGTGCGCAAGCGCACCAACCGGACCATGTTCATCACAGATGTGAACTCGTCGAAATCGGACTTGTCGATCGTCCACGTGTTGAGCACCAGCACCGGCCCGCCCTCGACCGTCTCGTCGTGCAGGGGCGCCGGCCGATCTTCGTTGTACTCCGGGGACTCGATCTCGTCGAGGCTCGGGATAGCGAAGAGGGGCACCAGGAGACCCAAGGCCACCGAGGCCGAGCACAGAATGACGATGGCAGGGCCGGTCCCTACCGCATCGGCGACGATCCCCGACATGATCGCCCCGATGGGGAGAATGCCGAGGAAGGACAAGCTGTACAGGGACATGGCTCGTCCCCGGATCCACTCCGGGGCCATGAGCTGAGCGGTGGCGTTGAGATTGGTCAGGGTGAGGACCCAGAAGGCCCCCGAGACGAACATGAAAAAGGCAGCCACCGTCGGGTTGGGCGACAGCCCGACTCCGATTCCGACCAGGCCGAACAGGGAGATGGTGACCATCGGGGCCCGGGTGCCGAAGCGATCGATGAACCGCTGACGGACCAGGGTGCCGACCAACGCCCCGGCGCCCATCGCTCCGAGCAGGAAGCCCAACGTCGTGGCGTCTCCGCCGATCGACACGTTGTGACCGGGCAGGACGGACTGAACCACCGCCGAGGTGACAGCGAACAGGGATACCAGCAGCAGAAGCCTCCGGAAGACAGGAGTGAACCGTGCGTATCGGATGCCGAGCCCGATTGCGGTACCCAACGAAGTCGTGTCCCGGACCCGCCTGGAGAACGTGGCCCTGACCATCAGGATGCCTGCGATCACGAATCCATAGGTGAGCGCATTGACCCCGAATCCGACAGCCGCCCCGAAAGAGGCATAGACGAACCCTCCAAGCGCCGGGCCGATCGCCCTAGCCACGTTGAAAGCCGCCGACTGGAGGGCGACCGCCGAGGCGATCATCCCCCGGGGGACCATCTCGGGTAGGAGCGCTTGCCAGGTGGGGAGGTTGAGGGCGACGCCGGTGCCGAGTAACAGCCCGAGCCCAAGCAGGAGCCCCGGCGTGATGGCATCGAGGCCGGTGAAGATCGCCATGGCCAGGGCAGACCCGCCCATGGTCGTCTGAGCGAGAAGCATCAGCCTGGTGCGATCGAACATGTCGGCCAGGGCCCCGGCGGCCAGGGCGAAGAAGAGAAGAGGCAGCGAGGTGGAGGCCACCATCATCCCGACCAGCGTGTTCGACCCGGTCAGGTCCCACATCAGCTGGGACGCGGCGAGGCTCTGGATGAAAGTGCCGAACGCAGAAAGTATCGACGCCACCCAGAGCGTGCGGAACGAGCCGTATCGAAGTGGAGCGACCGCCGAGGTCATCGGTATCAGCGTAGGCCCGGTAGTTTCAGGTCGTGGTTCGTGACCTCGCCTACTTTGTCTCGGGAGATCGCAGCCCAGGCCCGGGTGTGCTCGTCCTCCACTCGTTCTGGGGCCTCACGCCCTCGGTGAAGAGCCTCTGCGACGACCTCGCCGATCACGGCTACACGGTTCTCGCCCCCGACATCAACTTCGGGGAGCTGCCCGCCTCCGAGCAGGAGGCACTCGATCATTTGGGCAAGGCCGACCCGAACCGCCTTGCCTCTCTCGTGCTCTCATCGGCCAAGTTGCTGCACGAGAAGTCGCTCGATGGCCCGATCGGGATGATCGGCTTCGGGATGGGCGGGTCCCTCGTCCTCTGGGCATCGGTGCGTCTCCCGGACCTGGTCACCGCCGCCGTGTCGTTTTATGGCAGCCAGCAGATTGACTTTGCGGGGGCGTGTTCCGCCTATCTCATCCACCTCGCCGAGGTCGACGACTACGTGACCGACGACGAGGCTGCCTTCATGGAGGCGACCATGCGTCTCGAGGAGCTCGAGGTCGATGTGGTGCGTCACCCGGGCACCCGTCACGGCTTTGCCGAGCCCGATGGTGACACCTTTGACCCCGACGCCCGGGACCGGGCATGGGCAGCGACCCTCGATCTACTGGGCAGACGGCTGGGCGGATAGCCTCCCTCTCCCGGGCCTCAGGGGACCACCTCCACCTCGTCGCCGGTCGTCACCGGGCCGCCCTGGACAACACGTGCGTAGACCCTCGAGGAGCCCGGATGCCGTTTCTGGGACATCCGGGTGAAATCGCCCTCGAGGAACCATCCGCTGTTCTTCTCACAAGGGGCGGTGAAGTGGGTCACCTCGATCTCGACCCGAGGGCCGATGTGGAGACGGGCGCCGGGCCCCACAGCCGCCCAGCGGAGACCGGTCAGCGTCAGGTTCTCCCCTGCCGAGCCGGCGGCGATGGGGTGTCCCTCGCCCTGCAGCTCCTCGATGACCTCCAGCGAGTAGAGGCACAGTGCCTGATCCGGCCCACCATGGTGGATCCGGTCCGCCTGGGTGTCGCCGACGACCCCGGACTCGTCGATGATCGCCACCTTCACAGGGAGCTTGGGCACGCCGCCATTGGAGACGCTGATCTGGTGGACGTGAGCCATGGAGGGGACAGCGT
>JBOGEU010000766.1:0-1214 GCA_050741995.1 Acidimicrobiia bacterium
ATCGACTCGCCGACCCCATCCCGTGGTCGCCGATGACGAGCAGATCGGCGCGGAGCTCGGCGGCGGCGGTCATGATCGCGGTTGCCGGCTCACCGGTGCGGTGCTCGGCCCGAGCCTCGATCCCGAGATTGCGGGCTCGTTCCAGCGCCGCCTGGAGGACGTCGACATCGGCCTCGTTGCTGGTCTCGCCATCGCTGACATGAACGAGGATCAGCTCCGCGCCGAGTTTCTTGGCAAGCCGGGCCGCGGTCTCCTCGGCCACGCTGGAGGTGGGTGAGCCGTGAGCCCCGACCAGGATCCTTCGATAGGCGCTCAAAACGGCTTCAGGACCATCAGATAGACGATGAACAGTATGGCCACAACCCCTGTCCCCGCGGTGAGGGTGGGGTTGCCCGAGTCGAGGACCCGGGCGAAATCGTCTCGAGAGACCGCGGTGCCGGACTCCATCAGCTCCAGCACCATCCGGATTCGCCTGAAATGGCCCCGTGCCATCGGGAACATGAGCACGCCGACAGCGAGCAGCAGGCCCAGCGACAACCAGATCCATCCCTGATCGAACCATTGGCCCTGGATCCCGGCACCGATACCGCCCGCCAGGAGCAACACCGTCGACACGTAGAAGGCGCTCACCGTGGCCGCGCTGAGCTGGAGAATCCCGGAAACCTGCTGCGGATCCCGGATCCGCCGCATCAAGACGGTCGCCGCCATCGAGGTGCCGTGGGCAGCCACAAAGCCGACAACCCCAGCGAGATGGATGAACTTCCACCAGCCGTAGCTCATGTGTGTGAGGGTTCCACAACGGGGGCGCGTCGTCAATCGGCGATCAATACGGCCAGCAGAGTCGACGACGCAGTTGGGTTTGATCGACTTACGCCCTCAGACGGATCCGCCGGCGACTTTGTGTTGACCACAAAGGGGGAAATCGAATAGAGCCGAAGCCGATCCCGCGACCATTGTCCTGTCACCGATGGCGACGACACCATCGACGCCCGCTTGTGCCTGGGCATACGTTTTCGGGCGCTCTTCAGAGATCGGCGAGGACGTAGCCAAGTGGCTCGACACGCATTTCTTGGAACCGATGAAGTGAACCCGATGCACCTGGGCGGGCCGAGCCTGACGCACAGATGCCGCGAGGCCGGCTCACCGATCCCGCGCCACCATGTAGGGAATCAGATCGCGCACGAAGCGCCGGCCATGGGAGTCCGGTACGTGGG
>JBOGEU010000767.1:0-1420 GCA_050741995.1 Acidimicrobiia bacterium
CCCAGTTGGTTCGCCACAGTTGGACGACGGCGGGGTATTGGTCTCCCCATTCGGCTTCGAATTGGTCGAGAGCGGCAGCGGCGGCTTCGACGGTTGCCGCCTGATAGACGGGCCGGAGCTCTTTGACGATGGTCTTGCGGTGCTTCCAGGAGGCGTATCTCACCGAGTTGCGGATCAGATGCACGACACAGGTCTGCACCGTCGCTTGGGGCCACACCTCCTCGATGGCATCACCGAATCCGGTGAGACCGTCACAGCAGACGATGAGCACATCTCCGACACCCCGGTTCTTCAATTCGGTGAGGACCCCCAACCAGAATTTGGCTCCTTCGCCGCCTTTGCCCAACCACAATCCCAGGACGTGTTTGGCACCGTCCAAATCGATGGCCATGGCGATATAGACCGGCCGGTTGACCACCACATGGTCGGTGCGGACTTTGACCACGATGGCGTCGAGATACATGATCGGATACATGGCATCCAACGGCCGCTGCTGCCAGGCTCGGAGTTCGGGGATGATGGCGTCGGTCACCTTGGAGATCAGCTCCGGAGACACATCCACTCCGTAGATTTCAGCGAGGTGAGCCTGGGTGTCTCGGACGGTCATACCCCGGGCGACCAGGCTGATCACCAGTTCGTTGAACCCCGAAAGACGACGGGCATGTTTCGGGATCAGTCGGGGTTCGAAACTCGAATCACGGTCACGTGGCATCACCACCGGGACGCTGCCGGCGTCGGTCTGCACCGTCTTCTCGTAGATGCCGTTGCGGTTGTTGCCCGAACCCCACCCGGCTGAGTCGCCCCTCTCGTAGCCAAGATGCTCGCTCATCTCGACCTCGAGGCCACGGGACAAGACACGAGAGGTCAACTCGGTCAACACTCCATCTGGGCCCAACAATTCAAGACCCTCGGAATCGACCTGATCCATAAGCCGGTCGATCAACGACTCATCAATCACCGAGCGAACCGACTCGCCCCCTATTTCTTCACTATCTGCAGTCATCACAACAGGTGTCCTCTCTGTCGAAACGAACCACCATCAGGTTCGTCTCACCGACACCTCACACAAAGGATTCAACACCTCCGCGATATGGCCTTGTTGACAGTCATTTCCGAGGCGAGGCCGCCGGGGGCGAGTTCCATCAGCAGGGCGTGGAGACGACACGCCACCTTGTTCTTGAACCGGGCGACATCTCGGTGCCGTTTCGCCAACAGGCTCAACACTCGAGCGTGATCATCGCGACGAACCAGCGTCAACCCGGAGTGGCGCAAAGCGGCAATCGCCACCGACCGGGCATCATTCGGATCGGTCTTCTGAGACTTCCCCGAGCCCAACAGGCGAACCCGCGACCCCATCATCGCCGGCACATCGACCACCCGCTCCCCGGCCGCCACCAGCTGCTGGGAGACCAGGTAACCC
>JBOGEU010000768.1:0-5964 GCA_050741995.1 Acidimicrobiia bacterium
GCTGAGGGCGATGACGGCATCTTCGACATACGCCCCCTTGCACAAGCGGAGATGACCGCCCAGGGGCACGAGCCGGGCCAGATCGCCCGGCGTCCGATGCAAGTACGCCTGCAGGGCGAGCCCCAGATTCCCATGATTCGCCTGGGCCTTCTCGTAGATGCCAACCGTCGACTCGGTGTAGCGGGAATCCTCCATGTCGATGGTGACCGTGGTCCCGATCCTCAGCGCCTCTGCGGCGAGGCTGTCGAGGAGCTCGGCGGCGAGCTCGTCCTCTTCGGCCAAACCGAGTTGGGTCAGCTTGACCGAGATGTTGGCCTGCAGACTCTGTTCTGCGATCTGACCGAGGCTCTCCAGGTACTCGTCACGCGCAGCCCGTGCCGAATCACGATTGTGAACCTCCTCCCCGAGGAGATCCAGCGAGACGAGCATGCCCCGTCTGTTGAGATCCCGGGCGACGTGTACAGCCTCTTCGAGCGTGTCCCCGGCCACAAACCGTCGGGCGAGGGCTTTTCCCGGTCGGGTCTGGGTGATCACCTTCTCCACGGGCCGGGCCCGGGTGGTCGTGGTGACCACCCTGGAGAACATGCTCAACCCTGCTCCCCCAACTCGGCTGCCCTCTTTGCCGCCGCCCGCACCGCGTCCTCCACAATCGCCCTGAATCCCCGCTCCTCGAGGACATGGATCGCGGCAGCCGTGGTGCCGCCAGGTGAAGTGACCTGTGAGCGAAGCTCCGCCGGGGCGATCCCGGTATCGGTCAGGAGATGACCGGCTCCCCTGATCGTCTGATGCACGAAGGCCTCGGCGACATCCCGGGGCAGGCCCTCGCGAACCGCCGCCTCGGTGAGCGCCTCGGCCATGAGGAAAACATAGGCGGGTCCGGTGCCGGAGACCGCGGTGACGGCATCGAGCAAGGACTCGTCCATCACCCGCACCGGGCCGACCGCACCCAGGATCTCCTCGGCCCGTGCCAGATGGTCGGCACTGGCATAGGCGCCCTTCGAGATCCCGGTCACGCCTTCCCCGACCAGGGCGGGGGTGTTGGGCATGGCTCGCACCACGGCCACCGCCCCCAGTTGGTTCTCGTACCTGGCGGTGGTGATCCCGGCAACCAAGGAGAGGACCATCTGCTTCTTTCCGACACGCATCTTCAACTGACCCAGGATCGCAGGCACATCACGGGGCTTGACCGCGATCACGACCACGTCGCGGTCTTCGATCGCCTCGATCGGGTCGAGGCTTATCAGCGATCGGGAACGCTTGCTCAACTCGGCTGCGCGGTCCTCCCGCCGCACACAGAGTGAGAGGTCGCCGGCCGGCCAACCGGCGCGCTTGAGACCACTGAAAAGAGCCTCACCAATGGCACCCACGCCAAGAATCGCCACTGATGGATGATCGGCCATTGGCCGGAGTATATGGGGTGCGTCAGATGTCAGCCGATGGCCGGCACCGGGTTACGGCGCTACTTCTCGCCGACCCTGCTGCGAAGTCGGCGGATCTCGTCGTAGACGCCGTCGGTCAACGTCGTGGATGCAGGTGCGGACACACCCTTCAGATCCGCCCGCAGCCTTTCCTTGACCGGGGCGACCACGACCGGCTCGGAATCTGGCTCCTCCCCCGGCTCGGCTTCTGCCGCTTCGGGTTCATCGACGACCTCGGCGGTCTGGCTCTCGGTGGTCTCGGTGCTCTTGGTGTCGCTCCAGGTGACCTCGGCGGCCGGGGCAACGCCTTCCGCCAATCGGTCGAGCCAATCGGCCTCCCCATCGGGGTTGGTGACGGTCTCCGCCATGCCGAGACGATGCAGAGTGTGGAAGATCCGGACCGCGGTGCCACGCCCGAAAGTCGACTCGAGGTTGCTGAAGGTGAAGGAGGGAACCAGATTGACGAAGACGTGCCAGTCCTCCGGCTCGATGGTGACGGTGCTTTCGATCTCGGCGACCAATCTCACGCCGGTGGCCTCGAACAGCCCGGCGTCGACGACCTCGCCTTCCAGCGACTGCAAAGCCTCGACATCGAGCAGGACCTCTTCGACCGTCCATCCCTTGCTGTCGGGGCCATCGGCGGCGCCGACGGAGAAAGAGCCCTCCTCGACAGTGGACAGGACGTAGAGGATGTCGGCTACACCACCGCGATCGGTCCCGCTGTAGACGCCTTTGACTCCGGTCAACTCGGCGCCGGTGATCCGGCCATCGCGGAAGTGGACACGGCCGCGCCTCTGACCCTCGATATCGAGCGACCCGGTCTTGCTGGTGACCTGCATGATCTGGAGCAGGTCGTTGATGCTCCAATCAGAGAGCTGGCCCGAGAGATGCATCGGTTCCTTCCGTGTCCCTTTGACACGGCTCTATCGGCAGCTTCTCAGGTTTGGTTTAGGCGGATTCGGCCTTTTTTGCCGCCTTCATCGCCTTCTTCCTCTCGCGGAGGAGGCCGACATCGTCGAATGAGGCGACATCTGCGATCGACGGCCAGTCTGCCGCCACCTCCTCCCAACCTTCGGGCTCGACACCGAGTCGCTTGCCGAGCAGGCCGACGAAGATCCTCGACTTCTCGGCCCCGAACCCGGGAAGCGCACGAAGGCGACCCAGGAGCTCCTTACCGGTTCCTGCCGACATCCAGAGGTTTTGGGCGTCGCCTCCGTAGTCGTCGACGATCACCCGGGCCAGCTCCTGGGCACGCTTTGCCATCGAAGCCGGGTATCGATGGATGGCCGGCGGCCCGCGAAAGACGGTCTCCAAATCGTCGAGATCGAATTCTGTGATCTGTTCCGGGTCGAGCAAATTCCCCAATCGCTCCTTCAGCAGTTGGGGCCCGAAGAAGGCGCGTTCCATCGGGAATTGCTGATCGAGCAACATTCCGAGCAGAAGAGCGAATCCGTCATTGGCCAGCAGCCGGTTCGCCTCGTCCGACTCGGTGAAAGGAAGTGACTCAGGTCGGTCCATGGGGCCAAACTAGTGGTCCGTCGCGTAAACATGAGACGGGCCACTGGTGGGTCCGTCGCGCCTGAGAAGTCGGTGATTCGCCTCCGGATCAGAAGATCAGGCGAATGACGACGTAGAGGACGAGCAGCACCGCCGGGGTGTATGCCGCGATCGACGTGTGGTCTCGGTGTGGCTCGTACATCTCTATCTTCCTATTAGACGTCACCGTAAGGGCAAAAGGTTTCAGGAGAAATAGGGGTTCTCCCCTATCGGACCATGGCTTCATCGCCAGAATGAGAACGGATCGAGAATGATCGAAGACATCTTCATCGTCGACGCATGCAGGACCCCGATGGGAAAGTTGGGGGGCCAATTGACCCATGTGCGGCCGGACGACCTGGCGGCTCACGCCATCACCGGTCTCTTGCGGCGCAATCCCGACCTCGACCCGATGGCGATCGAGGACGTCTACTGGGGCGCAGCCAACCAGGCCGGTGAGGACAACCGCAACGTGGCCCGGATGGCATCGCTGCTCGCCGGCCTCCCGATCGAGATCCCGGGCGCCACCGTGAACCGCCTCTGCGGATCAGGGATGCAGGCCGTGGTATCCGGAGCTCACGCACTGGCCGCGGGATGGGGCGATCTGGTGATCGCCGGCGGATCGGAGTCGATGACACGCTCCCCCTACGTGATCATGAAAGGAGACAAGGCTTTCGCGACCGGCTTCCCCGAGGCCGCCGACACCGTTCTCGGATGGAGACTGGTCAATCCCAGGATGAGAGAGCTCTACCCCCCGATCACCCTCGGCATGACCGCCGAGGTGGTCGCCGCCAAATACGACGTCAGCCGCGAGAGCCAGGACGAGTTCGCCCTCCGCAGCCATGAGCTGGCGTTGGCCGCGGTGGCCGCCGGACGTTTCGGTGCGGAGATCGAGCCCATCGAAGCCCCGACCGATCCCAGGAGACGGGCCACCGTCACCATCGAGGACGATGAGGGCCCACGCGCCGACACCTCGCTCGAGGTCCTGGCCAAGCTGCCCCCGGTGTTCAAGGAGGAGGGGACCGTCACCGCCGGCAACTCGTCACCCATGAATGATGGTGCCGCCGTCCTCTTGCTGGCCACAGAGACCGGGCTGAAGCTTCACGGTCTGCGTCCGATGGCTCGCATCGTCTCGTCGGCCGCGGCCGGAGTCCACCCGGACGAGATGGGGATCGGCCCGGTCCCGGCGTCGGAGAAGGCTCTGGGACGGGCCGGGGTCGGCACCGGCGACCTCGACCTGATCGAGGTCAACGAGGCATTCGCCTCCCAGGCCGTCGCCACCGTGAGACTGCTCGACCTCGACCCGGATCGAGTCAATGTGAACGGTGGAGCCATCGCCATCGGGCACCCCCTCGGGGCTTCGGGAGCCCGGATCCTGACCACGCTCACCCATGAGTTGGCGCGTCGGGAGGCACGGTACGGGCTGGCCACGATGTGCATCGGCGTCGGCCAAGGGATAAGCACGGTCATCGAGCGTGTCTGAGAGGGGTCCCCTTCACGGCACATTGGTAGTCGAGTTCGGCAACCTCATAGCGGCCCCCTATTGCGGCATGCTGCTCGCCGACTTGGGAGCCCGGGTAGTCAAGGTCGAGCCACCGACGGGCGACCTGGCCCGTGCCTTCGCGCCGTACCAGAACGGCGAATCGGCGTTCTTCATGGCCATCAACCGGGGGAAGCAGTCGCTCGCCTTGGACACCAGAGACTGGTTGTCTAAACGGGTTCTCGACAACCTGGTGCGCAAGGCCGACGTCCTCATACACAACCTCAGGCACGGGGCGATCGACCGGCTCGGGTTCGACGAGGCTCGAGCACGAGAGCTGAACCCCAAGCTCATCTACGCATCGATCTCGGCGTTCGGGGCCGAGGGGCCATATGCGCAGCGAGCCGGGATCGACATCGTGTTCCAGGGCGAGTCGGGGATGATCTCGATAACCGGCGGCCCGAGCGACAAGCCGATGAAGACCGCTACCACTATCGGTGACTATCTGGCGGGAACCAACGCCGCCCTGGCGGTGGCGGCCGCCCTCGCCGAGACTCCGAGGACCGGGCGCCGCATCGACGTGTCGCTGCGTGACGGTGTGATGGCCGCTCAGTCGGCGTGGAACGCCCTCGGCTTCGCCAACGGCGAGCAGCCGGAGCGGGTGGGGACCGCCAGCCCGTATGTTGCTCCGAGCCAGGTCTTCGAGGCGGCGGACGACCCGTTCACGCTCGCCGTCGTCTCCGACCGTCATTTCGAGATCCTGGCCGATGCCCTCGAGCGGCCCGATCTTGCCCGCGAATATCCGCGGAACGAGGACCGCATGGCCCACCGGGACACCCTCGCCCGCAAGCTGACCCGGGTGTTCAAGACGGAGCCGGCGGACCACTGGGTGGGTCTCTTGGGAGACGCAGGCTTGCCGGTCGGTCACGTCCTCACGCTGACCGACGCGCTCTCTGATCCGCAAGCGAGACACAACCAGATGATCGCCGAGTACCAGCACCCCAGCGCGGGACGGGTGAAGGTGACCGGGTCACCGATCCACGTCGACGGTGCTCCCGCTCGTGCTGTCACCGCCCCCGCCAGCTTGGGTCAGCACACCCGGGGATTGCTCCAAGAGCTTGGGGTCGACCCGGGGACGATCGAGCATATGGTGAAGGCCGGTACCGCCGTCGTATCGTGAGCTGATGATCCATTGGACCGTGGAAGTGGGTGACACCTGGCCCGAGGTGATGGCCGAGCTGACCCGTGCCTTCGAATCGAGCCGGGCGGCCGCGCAGGCCGGGGAGTCTTTTGTCTATGTGGTGCGACAGGACGACCTACTGGGACGGCGTGGAACGGGCAACGCCATGGTCGCCACCGGACTCCTCTCTGCGGCTCGGACCGCCGCCTTGGAGGGCTGGCGCAAGGGGTGGACCGCCAATGTGGTCGCCCACGGCGACGATGCCGACCGGACTGCGGTCGAGGCCTGGGCGAGACGCCTGCTCGATGCCGGCGACGTCACCGGCGAACTGGTCCGGGTCGGCCCGGGGC
>JBOGEU010000769.1:0-1266 GCA_050741995.1 Acidimicrobiia bacterium
TGCTGCTCTTCATCGTCGGGCTGTTGACCGCCCCACTGGCCGCACAGTTCTTCGACGAGCCCGAAGTCACATCCCTCATGCGGACGCTGAGCCTGTCGTTCTTGATCGCCCCGTTCGGGGCGGTGCACCTGATCTTGCTCCAGAAGGAATTGGAATTTCGACGCAAGATGATCCCTGACGTCGGGGGCGCCCTGGCCAAGGGGGTGGCTTCCATAGCCCTCGCCGTCGCCGGATTCGGCGTCTGGGCGCTGGTCCTGGGGCACCTCGCAGGTGTGGTTGTCGGAGTGGTCCTGGCCTGGCTCGTGGTCGAGTGGCGGCCGAGACTGGCGTTCGATCGTGACCTGACACGGTCGCTCCTGGCCTACGGGCTGCCGCTATTCGTCGTGGACGCGATCTATGTCGTCACCGGGAACATCGACTACCTGATAGTGGGTGGTGTGCTCGGCGCCGCCGCCCTCGGCATCTACACACTGGCTTACCGGATCCCGGAGCTCTTGGTGCTGGGAGTGGTGTCGGTGTTGAGCCGCTCGCTGTTCCCGGCGTTCGCCAAGGCCAGGGACTCGATGGCTTCGCTTCGTCGCGGGTTCACCGGATCGATCAGATACGTGGTGATCTTCACGACGCCGATTTGTGTCGGCTTGTTCGTGGTGGCCGAGCCTCTGGTGTTGGTGATGCTGGGCCCGGATTGGCTCGAGGTGGTCCCGGTGCTCCGTGTTCTCGCCGTCTTCGCCTGGGTTCGCTCGTTGATGTCGAACGACGGGGACGTGTACAAGGCCCTGGGCAAGCCCAGCTTCCTGGCGAGGATCACCGCCCTTCGATTGGCGATCCTCGTGCCGGCCCTGCTCGTTGCGGCGCCGTATGGATTGGTGGCTGTGGCGATTGCCCATCTCATCACCACCGTCCTCGACAAGTCGTTACGTGTGTACCTCATCTCCCGTCAGCTGGAGATGAGTGTGCCCGATGTCGTCGGCCAGTTCCTCCCCGGGGTGGTCGCGGCTGTGCCGCTTGCTTTGGTCTCGGTCGCAACCCTCTTCGCCCTGGACGGTGCGGGCCCGCTCGTCCAAATCGTGGTGACGAGCCTGGCCGGGGCGGTCACCTACCTCGGTGCCATCTGGCTCCTGGAGCGGGAGGCCCTCCGTCGGATCGCGGTGCTGGTCAGGGTCCCGCGGTTGGATCGAGGGCCGGTCTAGTGCATTCCCGCATAAATTACACGCGTGTAGTTTAATGGTGTCACTTCCCCGAGGTGAGGTGAACGATCATGTGGAG
>JBOGEU010000770.1:0-7608 GCA_050741995.1 Acidimicrobiia bacterium
GACGGATTCGGAGCGGCCGGCCGCCCCGCCGCCTCATCCCCATTACACATTGGGGACCTTGGTCGCGCTGGGGATCGTGGGAACCCTGGCCGCGGTGGCCCTCGGCGTCGCCGCCCTGATGATCACCGCCAACCGCAACTCGGTGGACGACATATTGGTGGCGGAGAGAGTCGACACCTATCTGGGCACCACAGGGGTGTCGGGGTCGCTAGGCGAGCTCCCCGCAGACGTGGTGCCCACCGTCGTGCCCAAGGAGCAGCTCCCGCCGGCCACTGCCGACGAGGTGAACGTCGCGGTTGCGCCCCAGATACCGCCGGCATCGGGTCGGACCACACCGGCGGTGGTCGAAGCCCATTTCGAGGTCGTCGAGGGCATCACCAGGATCGACCCGGTCAACGGGGTCGAAACCGAGACATGGGGCTATCGACTGGTCGACGGCCCGGACGGGTTGGTGGTCGGCACACCGGGACCGGTGATCCGGGCCCGGGTTGGCGACGTGCTGCGCTTCACCATCACCAACCCCGCCACCAGTCACAACCCGCACAATGTGGATTTCCACGCCGTCACCGGCCAGGGTGGCGGTGCCGAGGCGACCACGGTGGCGCCCGGAGAGACCAAGACGATCGAGGCCCGTCTGCTCTACCCGGGGTTCTTCATGTATCACTGCGCCTACGGTGACATACCGGCCCACATCTCCCATGGGATGGTCGGCGGGGTCCTGGTCGACCCGGAGACCCCGCTGCCCGAGGTGGCCCATGAGTGGTACATGGTGCAGTCCGAGTACTACACGGCGGGCACCGAGCCCGGAGTGGTCGAGTTCGACCGCAGTTCCGTCACCGACGAGAACCCCACCTTTGTCGTGTTCAACGGTGCCATCGGGGCGCTGACAGGAGACAACGCCCTGCAGATGGCGATCGGTGAGCGGGCACGGATCTACTTCATCAATGCCGGGCTCAACCTCGACTCGAACTTCCACCCGATCGGGTCCCACTGGGACAAGGTCTATCAGGAGGCGGCCCTGCTCAACCCGCCGTTGCGCGGCTCGCAGACGACGCTGGTGCCCGCCGGAGGGGGCACGGTGGTCGAGCTGATCGGCCAGGTGCCTTCGACCATCGTCCTCGTCGACCATGCCCTGGCCCGGGCGGTGGACAAGGGCGCGATCGGTCAGATCGTCATCTCCGGCGAACCCGATCCGGAGATCTTCGAGGACATGACGGGAGGCGGCGAAGAGGTCACGGGTGGTCACGACATGACCGGCACCACAGAGCCCTCGGCGGCGATGGAGATGGTCTCGATCGTGCCCGGGGCCTGGACCACCCAGGACATGGGAGCCCCCGACGAGTTCGCGGCAACCGAGGACCCGGCCGATTTCTCGGTCAACGAGCTCAGGGTCGGGGTCGGGACCACCGTCACCTGGACCAACAACGACGATCAGATGCACACCGTCACCGATGTCGGAGGCTCATTCGACTCCGGGTTTCTCGAAGCCGGGGCCACATTCAGTCACACCTTCGACGACCCGGGCGATTTCGAGTTCTTCTGCCAGCCCCACCCCTGGATGCGGGCCAAGGTGATCGTCGAGCCCTGACCCTGCGTCTTCGGCCCATTCTGGCGTGGAGATGTCGACCCATAGGACGATGTCTGCGAGCCAGATCGAGTCCTCGCGGCTGCGCCTAGCGTTGGGCTCATGACGTCCGAGCGGGTCGCAATGGTCGGCGAGCCATGGTTGCGCGACGCCGGGGAGATGGTGACCGAGCTGGGCACCGATCTCGATCGGGGACTGAGCCGGGACGAGGCTGCGGCTCGCCTCGAGCATCACGGGCCCAACCAACTCGACGCCGAGCGACCGGTCTCGGCTTGGCGCCGGTTTCTGGGCCAGTTCGCCGATCCTCTCATCTATTTGCTGCTGGGAGCGGTTGTCGTCTCGTTGATCGCATGGCTCCTCGAAGACACCGATGAGATCCCTTTCGACGCGATCGTGATCGTGGCGATCGTGCTCCTCAACGCCATTCTCGGCTACGTCCAGGAAGCGAAGGCAGAAGAGGCAGTGGCTGCCCTGCAGCGGATGGCGGCCGCCACGGCGAAGGTCTTGCGCGATGGCCGTGAGTCACAGATCGAAGTGGTGGAGGTGGTGCCGGGCGATCTCCTGATCTTGGCGGAGGGCGACGCGGTCAGTGCCGACGGACGCCTCGTGGAGGCTGCCTCGTTGATGGTAGCCGAGGCATCTCTGACCGGCGAGAGCGAAGCAGTGACCAAGGGGACGACGCCGCTCGACGGCCAGGTGGGCATCGGGGACCGGGTGAACATGGTGTTCGGGGGCACGGCCGTGACCAGGGGCCGGGGCAAAGCGGTGGTGACCGCCACCGGGATGGACACCGAGATGGGAAAGATCGCCCGTCTCCTGAGCAGCACCGAACGGGAGCGAACCCCCCTTCAGCGCGAGGTCGACCGGATCGGGCGCACGCTGGGGATCGCTGTCATCGTGATCTCCGTCGTCGTCGTGTCCGCCATCCTGCTCATATCCGAGGTCGTGGGCCCGTCCGGTTTGGTGGCCGTGCTCCTGGTGGGGGTGTCGTTGGCCGTGGCCGCCGTGCCCGAAGGGCTGCCGGCGATCATGTCGGTGGTGCTGGCCCTGGGTGTGCAGCGCATGGCCAAGAAGAACGCCATCGTGAAGAAGCTCTCGTCGGTGGAGACCCTGGGCTCGGCGTCCGTGGTGTGCTCGGACAAGACCGGCACCCTCACCAAGAGCGAGATGACGATCGAGAAGGTGGTCACGCCATCCGGTGAGGTGGACATCACCGGCACCGGCTATCAGCCCGATGGTGAGTTGGTGGCCGGCGGGACCAGGGTCGATGACCCGGTGTTGCTCGACGAGGTGCGCATGGTGCTTGCCGGGGGTGCGCTGGTCAACGACGCATCGCTATACCGCGAGGGCGCAGATTGGCGAATCCAGGGCGATCCGACAGAAGCGGCGTTTCTGGTCGCCGAGGCCAAGATCGGCCTCACCGAGGCCCGGCGTGCCCGATTCGAGCGAGTGGGTGAGATCCCGTTCACATCCGAGCGCAAGCTGATGACCACATTCGAGAGGAACGCCGACCGAGAGGGCCGGATCGACGTGGTGACCAAGGGCGCTCCCGATGTCCTCTTGGCCCGCTGCTCCCACGAGCTGATCGCCGGCGAGGAGCGTGTCCTCGGCGATGAGCGACGGCGCGAGTTGCTGGCGACGGTCGATCGTCTCGCGGACAGGGCGTTGCGCACCCTGGCCGACGCCTACCGGCCGCTGCCCGACTCCGAGCGGCCGGCCGAAGACGAGTCGATCGAGCAGGACCTCATCTACCTGGGAATGGTCGGAATCATCGATCCGCCCCGGGATGAGGCGAAGGCAGCCATCGTCGAGGCCCGCCAGGCCGAGGTGAGGATCATGATGATCACGGGCGATCACCCTCGAACCGCGGGTCGAATCGCCGGCGACCTCGGCATCGTCGGTCCCGAGGCACGGGTCTTGACCGGAGCGGAGATCGAGCGTCTCGACGATGAAGAGCTCCGGGCTGCGGCGGGGGAGGTGTCGGTTTACGCGCGGGTGGCGCCCGAGCACAAGCTTCGCATCGTCGACGCCCTCCAGGCCGACGGGAACATCGTGGCCATGACCGGCGACGGGGTCAACGATGCACCGGCCCTGAAGTCGGCCGATATCGGAGTCGCCATGGGGCTGACCGGGACCGATGTCACCAAGGAAGCGGCCGACATGATCCTGGCCGACGACAACTTCGCCACCATCGTCACCGCGGTACGCGAGGGCCGAGCGATCCTCGCCAACATTCGCAAGTTCCTGCGCTTCTTGCTGTCCTCGAACATTGGCGAGGTGTTCACGATGTTCTTCGGGGTGGTGCTGGCCGGGCTGATCGGTCTCGATCGGCTCGACGAGGCGCTGGCCGTCCCCCTCCTGGCGACCCAGATCCTCTGGATCAACCTTCTCACCGACACCGGCCCTGCCCTGGCGATGGGAGTCGACCCTCCACCCGACGATGTGATGCGGCGCCCGCCGCGACGTCTCACCGATCGTGTGATCGACCGGCAGATGTGGGTCGGCATCGTGTGGGTTGGCCTGGTGATGGCGGTGGTGACCCTGGCCGCCCTGGACATCCGACTCCCCGGGGGGTTGGTTGATGGCTCGGGGGACATAGTCGAGGCCCGCACCATGGCCTTCACCACTCTTGTCCTCGCCCAGCTCTTCAACTGCTTCAACGCCCGATCCGACCGGACGAGCGCCTTTCATCACATGTTCACCAATCCACTGCTCTGGGGGGCAATTGCCCTCTCCTTGGCGCTGCAGGTGGCGGTGGTCCAGCTCCCGTTCCTCAACGAGTCGTTCGGGACCACGGCCCTGTCCCTGGCCGACTGGCTGATCTGCACCGGTCTGGCCAGTGTCGTGTTGCTGGCCGACGAGGCCAAGAAGCTCGGCGAGCGCTGGATCGGTCGTTAGCGGATAGCGACCGAGATCGGGGCCATCGGATGCAGCTCGAAACCAACCGACATCCCGGGGGCGAGCTCGATGGCCGGCACCACCGAACCGCATATCACCACCTCGCCCGCCCGTATCATCTCCCCGTGATCCGCCAGCAACGCCGACAGATGCGAGACGACATCGACCACGCGGCCGGTCAACTCCTCGAGACGGTCGGTGCGGACATGCTCACTCCCGCCGATGAGGATGCGCGCCTCCAGGTCGCTGACATCGCCGCCGCTCCGGGAGGGGTCGGGTGCGCCGAGCACCACGCCCTTGTGAAAGATGTTCCCGGCCAGGATCTCCTCGACGCTCTCCGGAGGCGGATCGATGTCCGCCAGCTCGATGGCCGGCCCGATCGCCGAGATGGCCGCCCGGGTCGCTGATTCCCGGCTCCGCGGCTGAAGGTCATCGCCGAGGGTGACGGCCAGCTCCGGCTCGGCGACGGCATGGGCCCATGCCGAGATTTCGACCTCGACGCCTTCGGCGATCACCGACGCATCGGTCATGAATCCGACCAGGGGGCCGTTCAACCGGAGCTTCGCCTGCGCAGCCGGGGCGCCAAACCCCGCCTTCCATCCGAGGGGCTTGTGTCCGGAGGAGATCAGCTCGCGTCGCTCTCGGAGCTGGCGCTCCAGGCCGATGTCCACCCTGGGATCGCTCATCCCGGCAGCTCGTAGCCGGCGGTATCCAGCGAGCCGGCGCCGCTCCAACCCCAGACCAGGGTCACGTCCTCTTCGCCGGTGTTGTTGAAGCCATGCCAGTGACCGCGCCGGGTGAAGACGACATCGCCCTCGACCGCCGGCTGGTCCTCCCCGTCGGTGTAGATGAGACCATGGCCCGACAGGACAACGAAGAACTCGTCGGCGTTCGGATGACGATGCCGGTCATGGCGCGCCCCGGGGGGGAGCACCGTCCAGCCGAGCAAGAGGTCTTTCGAGTCGGCCCCGATCGCATCGACCAGGAACTGGACTCTCATGTCCACCCATCCCTCGTCGGAGCGGAGCCCTTCCTCGACGGGGACTTCGTGGCGGCTGACCCGGAACCGACCATTCACCCGGCGCCTCCCAGCTTCCGGTAGACGTCGAACACGGTGACGAAGTCACGGTGGCTCAGCCCGAGCCCGTGACATGCGTTGAGCATCTCGTTGGCGGCGGCGGCGAGGGGGACGGGACTGCCCTGGCGGCGGCCCAGGTCGAGGGCGAGGAGCATGTCTTTCTGCTGCAGCGTCACATTGGCCAGTGGCTTGTCCGGCATGTTTCCCTCGAGTATGAACGGGCCCCGGTATCCCATGACCGGTGAGGCGACCACGCTCTTCAGCATTGCGTCCACCGCCACCTCGCGACTCACCCCGCCTTTCTCGGCGAGGGCGACGGCTTCGCTGAAGGCCACCATCTCCACGATCAGGCAGAGATTGATCGCCACCTTCATCTGCACCGCCATCCCGCCGGCCCCGATATAGCTCACATTGGGCCCGATCGCCTCCAGCACCGGCTTCACCCTCTCGAATGCGGCGGGGTCGCCACCGACCATCACCGAGGCCTTGCCCTGCTCCAGCGTCACCGGGCTGCCGGAGATCGGAGCGTCGAGCATGGTGCGCCCGGCCGATGCGTAAGCGTCGTTGATTCGCCGCGAGGCTCCGGGGTCGATGGTGCTCATGTCGGCATAGACGCCATCGGTGGGAAGCCCGGCGAGGATCCCGTCGTCTCCGAGAGCGACCGCTTCCACCGCCACCGAGTCGGTCACGATGGAGAGGACGACCTCGGAGCCTGCGGCCACCTGTCGTGGCGTGTCCCCCCACTGCATGCCGATGGCGAGCAAAGGTGTCGCCCGCTCGGGGGTGCGGTTCCAGCCGGTTACCTCATGTCCTGCATCGAGCAGGCGAGGGACGATGCATTGGCCCATGTCACCAAGGCCGATGAAGCCAACCTTCACACCATCCTCCGACAAATCGGTTGCGAATCGACGGCGAGTGTAAGCAGTGACCTCCCGGGTCGAATCGTGCAACTGCGCCGACACTCACAGAGTGGGCGCGGCTGGCACGTTTCCTACCCCTTGTCCCGTGACGCAGGGCGTAACAGGCGGAGCACGAAATCGGCCAGCCACAGGGCCGAAGACGTGATCGCGATCAGCGAAAAGCCCGCAGCCAGCGCCAGACCCGCCAGGTTGGCCAGGGCCAGTGGGATCGCCGGCCACCGCCGCCCCCGATCCTTGCGCCCGTCGTTCGATCGGCCGAGGAGAACGGGAAGCAGATAGGCGAGTGAACCGAGCAGCACCTGGCCCACACCGGCCACGACAGCAGCCGCGGTCCAGGGGTTGAAGGGAGTCTGCGCGCCGCCGGAGAGCAGGTTTGCGCCGTCGACGAGAGCCCAGGCGATGAGCCATGTGACGCCGGCGCCGATCTGGAGGAATGACAGCCTCTGGCGCCCTTTGCTCCACAGACGAGCGAGCACACCACCCAGGACCATTGCCCCGGCCAACCCGATCAGCATCGTGCCCAGGCCGACCACAGCCGGCGGCAGTGCCAGACCGGAGGTCAAGAGAGCGGAGCCGCCGGCACAGAGCCACCAGGCGAGCTTGGCCTCGATCCCGCTCACCGCGCGGTGATGGGCGACCGTGGGGAGAAAGGTCGGGATGGTGCCGATGATCGTGAATCCGACCAGCCCGAGCAGGTTGAGATGCGAGTGCACGAGTCGGATGGTCCGGAAGGCTTGGCCCGTCGTCCCCGATCCGATGATGGCTCCAAGGGTCACTCCCACGATGCCGGCGGCGAATGCGAGCAGATAGAAGCGTGCCGAGAGGTCGAAACGGCGGAGGAGACTTCGCCTGACGGCGCTCACGATCGAGATCGCCAGCGTGATCAGGCCCCCGGCCACCGACACCGCGCCGACCCAGCTCAACCATGGTGTCGTGGTGGTCACTCCGACGAGCACGCCGGCCACCCCTCCTGCCACCAGCCAACGCTGCAGCCCGGCAAACCAGGATCGAGGTGCGGGAGAAGCAGACCAGGTGATGGTGAACATCTGGCTGGCGCCCGATATGGCAAGGAGCACGGTCCCGGCCAGGAAGGAATGCAACGGGCCCCACCACGAACCACCGCGAAT
>JBOGEU010000771.1:0-1861 GCA_050741995.1 Acidimicrobiia bacterium
GTGTGTAACCGGGCGTGATCTGAGGGTCCGCGATCGAGCGTCGCGGGCCGGAGAGGATCACGACCGTGACGACAACTTCTTCTGATTCTGTTTCGTCGACCACGAACTCGGGGCTTGCTGACTCGGCGGGTCGTGGCGTCTCGCCGGTGGGCGAGGAGCCGGGGCTGCGGGACTGGGCGGCCGAACTGGTCGAGCGGGCCCGCAGCGAGGGTGTCGAGCTGACCGGCGACAACGGGCTGTTGACCGCGTTGGTGCGCCAAGTGCTGCAGACGGGCCTGGAGGTGGAGATGACCGACCATCTGGGCTATGAAGCCCACGCGGCTGTGGGCCGGGGGTCGGGCAACAGCCGCAACGGCCGCTACCCCAAGACGGTGACCACCGATGTTGGCAAGGTTGCGCTGCGGGTCCCCCGGGACCGCAACTCGAGCTTCGTGCCGGTGACGGTGCGCAAGGGCCAACGTCGCTTGGACGGCCTCACCGGGAATGTGATCTCGCTGTACGCCAAGGGCATGACCACCGGCGATATCCAGGCGCATCTGGGGGAGATCTACGGCACCGAGATCTCCCGGGACACCATCAGCAGGATCACCGACGCCATCGTCGAGGATCTCGTGGCGTGGCAGAACCGGCCCCTGGACCGCATCTATCCGGTGATCTTGATCGACGCCATCGTGGTCAAGATCCGCGATGGCCAGGTCGCCAACCGGCCCATCTACGTGGCGATGGGGATCAACCTGGAGGGCGAACGCGACGTGCTGGGCACGTGGGTCGGCCCCACCGGCGGGGAAGGCACCAAGTTCTGGACCACGGTCCTGACCGAGCTGCGCAACCGCGGTGTGCAGGACACCTTCATCGTGTGCTGCGACGGCCTCAAAGGGCTCGCCGAGTCCATTCGGGCAACGTGGCCCCAAGCCGAGGTGCAGCTGTGCGTCGTGCACCTGGTCCGCTCGGCCTTGCGCTACACGTCCAAGAAGCACTGGGGTCAGGTGTGTCGGGAGATGCGCGAGATCTACACCGCCCCCACCGTGGCCGCCGCCGAGGTCCGCTTCGGCGAGTTCGCCGACACCTGGCGGGAGCGTTACCCGGCGATGATCGACACCTGGCAACGAGCCTGGGCGGAGTTCGTGCCGTTTCTCGAGTTCCCCGTCGAGCTTCGCAGCCTCGTGTACACGACCAACGCCATCGAGTCGCTCAACGCCCGGTTCCGCAAGGCAGTGCGGCATCGAGGTCACTTTCCCAACGAGCAAGCGGCCCTCAAAGTGCTCTACCTCGTCGCCACCGAACGGCGCCCCAACCGCTCGAACCCGACCGGGCGGATCAACGCCTGGAAGAAGATCCTGAACACCCTCACCATCCACTACGGCGACCGGATCGCCCCGAGCAACCAACCATGACCATCACGTCCGGTTACACACCGAATCGGACAGTCCCTGATGCACTGGAAGGAGCGTGTCCTCTTCCTGCGATGATGCCCTGGTGAGGGACCTGGAGGCGTGGGACCGGCGAACGGCCGCACAGCTCGAACGGGCCTATCTGGCGGCCGGCGGGGGACCCGGGGGCTCGGGGTCTCGCGAGACCTCCGAAGGAGCGTGGCGGGCGAAGCGCCAGCACCTGTGCGTACCGATGGACGGCGACGGCACCTGGCTCGACATCGGCTGCGCCAACGGACACCTGCTTGCGACGTTGCCCGTCTGGTGCGCGGAGCGCGGCATCAGCATCGAGCCGTACGGCGTCGAGCTGCTGCCGGCCCTGGCCGAGCTCGCGCGATCGCTGCAGCCCGGGCTGGCGGACCGCATCTGGACCGGATCGGTGATGACCTGGACGCCGCCGCGGCGCTTCACGTACGTCACGGTGCTCGACG
>JBOGEU010000772.1:0-1025 GCA_050741995.1 Acidimicrobiia bacterium
GGCTTTGGTGCTGGTGGCTGGGGCGACATCCGCGTCGGCCGATCCGATTAGCGAGAGCCGGGGATTCCGCAACGCCGTGACAGTCGCTGGGATCCGCGACCACCAGCTGGCGCTCCAGCAGATCGCCGACGCCAACGGGGGGACCCGAGCGGCGGGTACGGCGGGCTACGACGCCTCGGTGGACTATGTCGTGGACAGGGCCCAGGCCGCCGGGTACGACGTCAGTCTGGACGAGTTCACCTACGTCGAGTCGTTCAGCGAGGGTTCGACCCCGGAACTGGAGGAGATCGCCCCAGAGCCCCAGGTCTTTGTGGCGGGGTCACGACCGGCCTTTGACGGTGACTTCGTGTCGTTCACCGGCAGCGGCGAGGTGACCGCTCCGGTTCAGGGCGTCGACCTGGTGCTGCCGCCGGGCGCGAACCCGAACTCGTCGACCAGCGGGTGTGAGGTGGAGGATTTCGCCGGATTCGTCCCGGGGAACATCGCACTGCTCCAGCGCGGGACGTGTCCCTACGTCCAAAAGGCCACCATGGCCCAGAATGCGGGGGCCGTGGCGATCATCCTGTTCAACGAGGGACAGACGGGTCGGACCGCGGTTCCCAACAACCTGCCGCTCGGGGCCGAAGGTGTCCACATTCCCGGGGTGGGAACGAGCTTCGCGGTTGGCGTGGACCTCAACGACCCCGGGACCGTCGCGCGGGTCAAGACCGAGGTTCTCGAGCAGCTCGGTGAGAGCGTGAACGTGATCGCCGAGACTCCTGGTGGCGATCCGAACCGCACGGTGGTCATCGGGGCGCACCTTGACGGCGTGCCGGCAGGGCCGGGGATCAACGACAACGGCAGTGGCTCGGCGGGGATCCTCGAGATCGCCGAAACGTTCGCCGCCCAAGGCCGGACGCCGCGCAACAAGCTGCGGTTCATGTGGTACGGGGTGGAGGAGCTCGGGCTCGTCGGGTCGACCAAGTACGTGGAAGGGCTGACCCAGGATGAGAAGGACGACATCCTGGCGATGTTGAACTTCGACA
>JBOGEU010000773.1:0-1197 GCA_050741995.1 Acidimicrobiia bacterium
GCCGAGGACAAAGGCGTCGAAGTCCGAATCGCCGAGTTCGACACGGAGAGCGGCGAGCTCGACCCGAGCGCGATCGCACAACTCCTCGACGATCGGGTGCGACTGGTCGCCACCTGTGTCGCCTCCAATGCCATCGGGACGGTGGTCGACGTCGCCACGATCACCTCACTCGCGCACCAGGCGGGCGCCCTGGTGTATCTCGACGCGGTCCATGCCGGCCCCCACCGCCTGGTCGACGTGCGGGCGATCGACTGCGACTTTCTGGTGGCGTCGGCCTACAAGTTCTTCGGGCCTCACATCGGCGCCCTCTATGGCAAGTTGGATCTTCTGGCCGACATCGACTTCTACAAGGTGCGGCCTGCTCCCTCCGACCCGCCGGACAAGCTGGAGACCGGCACCCAGAGTTTCGAGTCGATGGCCGGGGTGAGCGCCGCAGTCGACCATCTGGCCGGCCTCGGGACTGGCGCCGATCGCAGATCGAGCCTGGATAGTGCGTACGCCCGGGTCCATGGTCACGAGCAAGCGCTCTCGGCGCAGTTCCTCGACGGAGTGTCCGACCTGCCGAAGGTGACGGTCCACGGTGTCCCCGCCGCCGACGACCGCAGGGTGGCCACCTTCGCCATCTCGGTGAACGGGCTCCCGGCCGACGTGGTGGCGGGCGAGTTGGGTGCCCGCGGCCTTTATGTGTGGTCGGGCCACTACTACGCCCTCAACGCCATCGACCGTCTCGGCTTTCTCGAGGCCGGAGGCCTGGTCCGGGTCGGCTTCGTCCACTACAACACCGTTTCCGAGGTGGACCGGGTGCTGGCCGCCCTCGCCTCGCTCTAGTGCTCTGGCCACTGACGTTGGCGCAAGCGTTGTCATGTCGACGAGGAAGCCAAACGGCTTCATCTCGGTGTCTGAGCCGCCCCCTGGACCTGCGGCTATTCGCGTCCGTCGAGTTCGAGAAGCAGACCGCGCACCCGTCGTTCCAACTCGTCCCGGATCGGGCGCACCTCCTCCAGGGTCTTTCCTGCCGTATCCTCCAGGTCCCAATCGACATATCTCTTTCCGGGGAGCACCGGGCAGGTGTCGCCACATCCCATGGTGACTACCACATCGAACGACTCGATCATCTCGTCGGACCAGCGACGCGGGGTCTCGCCAGAGATCTCGATGCCCACCTCTGCCATTGCCTCCACCGCCACCGGATTCAAC
>JBOGEU010000774.1:0-5321 GCA_050741995.1 Acidimicrobiia bacterium
GGGGACTTGAACCCCCACGATCTTGCGATCACAGGAACCTGAATCCTGCGCGTCTGCCAATTCCGCCACTCGCCCGGTTCGAGACGGAATCGTACCTTCGGGCAGTAGGTTCCGGTAGTCGGCAACACTGTCCCCCACCCACCGTAACCTCTCCCCCGTGAGCCTGGCACGCAGCCTCGAACGACGTCTGGAGCGCCTTCTGGAAGGCGCAACCGGCCGTGTCTTCTCCGGCCGGCTTCACCCTTCGGAGATGGCGGGGCGGATCGCCCGGGAGGCAGATCTCAGCCGATACCGCCACGAAGCAGGCCCGGCCACGGCCAACAAATATGTGCTCACAGTCAATCCCTCCGACCTCGACGTCGACCCCTCCGCCCTGGAATCACAGCTCGAGGCCGCCCTCGCCGAGCATGCTGCCGCAACCGGACTCCTCCTCGAGGGGCCGCCCACCGTCCACGTCCGGACCTCCGAATCGGTGCCACCGGGGCAATTCCGATGCGATCCGGCGGTGGAGCCGGGCAAGCTTCCGGCCTGGGCCCGTCTCACCGGTGCCGGCTCGACCCTGGAGATCGGTGCCAATCGGGTGACCGTCGGGCGCTCCGATGATGCCGACATCGTGCTGCCCTATGACGACGTTTCCCGCAAGCACGCCCTCATCTGGCGCTCCGAAGGCCAGGCATGGATCCGGGACCTGGGCTCGGCCAATGGGACCTCCGTCGATGGGGCAGCCGTCGGGGACCGGCCTTTGCCCCTGGAGCACGGCTCGATGGTCGGTCTCGCCGGTCACCGCTATCGGTTCCTGGAGGGCTGACCGGTGCCGGACATCATCCTCGCCCTGCTGCGAATCATCTTCCTCGGATTGGTCTACCTGTTCGTCTGGCAGGTGGCCCGCGCCATCGGCTCACACCTAGGAATATCGCTGCGACGGAAGCGGCGAGAAGGCACCAAGGTGGTGATGATCAAGTCGGAGACCCAGCAGGGGACCGAGTTGGAGGTAGAGGACGTCACCGTCCTCGGCCGCTCCGCCGAGGCCGACGTGTTGCTCGACGATCCCTACGCTTCGGAGTTCCACATGAGGCTGGTGGCCCAGGAGAACGGCATGGTCCTCCATGACCTGGGCAGCACGAACGGGACCTATATCAACGGGCGGCGGGTGACGGCCCCGACCACCCTGCGCCGCGGTGACACCATCCAGGTGGGCAAGACCGTGATGGAGGTCCGATGAAGTACGTCTGGGCTTCGGCCACCCATCAGGGGATGGTGCGACAGAACAACGAGGATTCCATCTACCCCGAGAAGTCCGGGGAGTCCGAGGGCCCGGCGGTACTCATGGTGGCCGACGGCATGGGTGGCCATGTCGCCGGCGAGGTCGCCTCGCGGCTGGCAGTCAATGCCGCAGCCTCGTCCAACACCTTGGAGCCGGCCGACCGGGTGGCGGCCGCCAACCGGGCCATCCGCGAGGAAGTCGCCCGTCGGCCGGATCTGGAGGGGATGGGGACCACGATGACCCTGGTGGAGCTGACCCCCGAGGGATTGGCCCGCTTTGGCCATGTCGGGGACAGCCGGGCCTATCTCCACCGGAACGGCGAGCTCAACCAGGTGACCTCTGACCACACCGTCGCCGCCGAGATGGTCAGTCTGGGTCAGCTGACACAAGAAGAGTCAGAGGATCATCCCCGCAGCCACCTCATCCTCCGCTGCCTCGGGCTCACGCGTTTCGTCAATGTGGACGAGATCGAGCTCGTCTTGGAGCCGGGTGATCGGATCCTGCTCTGCTCCGATGGGCTGAACTCGATGGTCCCTCACGAGGCAATCGCAGAGGGGCTCGGCGAGGGAACTGCGGAGGAAGCGGCATGGAGGCTGGTCGAGATGGCCAACAAAGCCGGCGGGCATGACAACATAAGCGTCATCCTCATCGACGTCATCTCCTGATCTCATGACCCGCAACACCGAGGGTGCGACCATCGTGGCGGCGTGCGTCCTGGCCGGCTTCGGGGTGTCCCTGGTCAATTTCGCCCAGGAGCGCAGCATCGACGCCCAGGTTGCGCTCACCTTCCTGATCTTCCTCATCGGCTTTGGCGGGCTGCACCTCGCAGTGCGCGCCTTCGCCCCGAAGGCGACACCGCTCCTCGTGGCTCCAGTCGCCGCCCTGACCGCTCTCGGCTTCTTCCAGATCTACCGGCTCGATCTCGCCCTGGGCACCGATCGCGCCGCGCTGCAGAGATGGTGGATCCTCATCGCCTCCGCGTTCGCCGCGCTGATGCTGGCTCTCCTCGCCCGATCCTCGATATCGGTGGTGCGCCGGTATCGGAACATCACCCTGATGGTGTCCATCATCCTCCTCCTGCTCCCCAACCTGCCCTCGGATTGGGGCTTCCCGCTTCGGGGCCTCGAGGTCAACGGCTCGCGGCTCTGGATCTTGCTCGACGCCGGATTGACCAGTCTCCAGTTCCAGCCGGCGGAGCTGGCCAAGCTGGGCCTGGTCGCCTATGTCGCCGCTTATCTCGCCGACCACCAGAGGGCGTTGCGCGAAGCCCGGCGTCATGTGGGCCCGATCGCCTTCCCCGAGCCCCGCCAACTGCTCCCCCTCCTCATCACCTGGGGGATGAGCGTCTTGATCCTCATCTCCCAGCGCGATCTCGGTGCCTCACTCCTCCTCTTCGTCGGATTCGTCCTCCTTCTCTACGCCGCAACCGGGACCACCGGGTACCTGGTGGCCGGTGGGTTCCTCGGTCTGGTGGCGGGTGTCGCCTCGTTCATGGCTTTCGGCCACGTCCAACGCCGGGTGGTCGGTTGGCTGGCCCCGTTCGAGCACTACGACGACGAGGGTTTCCAGATCGCACAGGGCTTGTTCGCCATGGGGACCGGCAGCCTCTCGGGGGCGGGGCCCGGTTTGGGGAGACCCGACCTGATCCCCAACGCCTCGACCGATTTCATCTTCGCCGCCGTCGGCGAGGAGCTCGGGTTCGCCGGCACCGTCTCGGTCCTCGCCCTTTTCGCACTGGTGGTGGCGGTGGGACTCGGCATCGCCTTCCGCAGCCGGGACACATTCCGCAAACTGCTGGCGGCCGGCCTCACCTTCGTGCTCGCGGTGCAGATCTTCCTCATCATCGGAGGCATCGTGCGCATCGTCCCCCTGACGGGGATCACGCTGCCCTTCATGTCCTACGGCGGCTCGGCCCTCGTCGGCAACCTGATCCTGGTTGCCCTTCTGCTCCGGATCAGCCACGAGGAGGCGCAATGAACGGCCCGGTCCGCCGTCTCTCGATCGGCATATTCACCTCGTTCTTCGCCCTGCTCGTGGCGGTGACCTGGATCCAGGTGGTGAATGCCGATGCTCTCAAAGCCGACTCCCGCAACTCCCGGCCCGCGTTGGCCGAGAGAGGCAAGGAGCGAGGGCTGATCGTCACCATCGACGGGGCTGTGGTGGCGCGCTCGGTCGAGGACCCCAACGATCCCAGATCATTCGTCAGGGAGTATCCCGAGGGCGAGGCGTTCGCCCACGTCGTCGGCTACAACTCTTTTCTGGTCGGCTCTTCGGGGCTGGAGAACGCCTATGCATCCAGTCTTCGCTCGAAGCGTGACTTGACGATCAGCGACCTGGTCACGGTGATCCTGGGCCGCGACCTCCGCCCGCACAGCATCGAGATGACGATCGACGCCGACCTGCAGAAGGCCGCATTCGAGGCCCTGGGCGGGCAGAAGGGGGGCATCTTCGCCATCGACCCCAGGACCGGCGCCGTCCTCGCCTCCGTCTCGTCCCCGTCTTTCGACCCCGAGTCGCTTCTCGGAGCGGACACCCAGACCGCATGGGACACCCTGCTCGCCGACCCGAATCGGCCGCTCAACGATCGGGCGACCAGGGAGATCTACCCGCCGGGATCGACCTTCAAGACCGTGGTCGCTTCGGCGGCGATCGACACCGGGGAGGCAGACCCGAGCACGGTGTTCCCCGATCCTGTCGAGTTCGATCTCCCGGAATCGACGGCAACCATCTCCAACGCAGGCGGAGGAGTGTGCAACGACGGACAGGGCATAAACCTGCTGCAGGCTTTCGTGGTCTCCTGCAACACGGTGTTCGCCGACCTCTCCGTCCGTCTCGGGGCAGAGGACATCGGGATCACCGCCGAAGCCCTCGGATTCAACATCGACATCCCGTTCCCGTGGACGGTGGCGACGGCGGCCTACCCCGTCGAGGAGTTGTCAGAAGACCCTGCTGCCCTGGCCCAAAGCGGCATCGGGGAACGCGATGTGCGGGCGGCGCCGTTGCACATGGCGATGGTGGCCGCAGCGGTAGCCAACGAGGGGACAACCCCCACGCCGTATCTGGTGAACCGGATATTCGACGCCGATGGGAACACGGTGGAGACCATCGAGCCGAATCCTCTGGGCCGGGCGATGACCCCGGAGACCGCCGCGGTCATGGCTCAGCTCATGGAGCGGGTGGTGACCGAAGGCACCGGACGGGCGGCAGCGGTTCCCGGCGTCAGGGTCGCCGGGAAGACCGGCAGCTCGATGGGCCCGGAGGGTCTGCCCAACCCGTGGTTCATCGGATTCGCCCCGGTTGATGACCCGACCATCGCCATCGCAGTCTTCCTGGAGGCAAGCAGCGAGCTCGGCGAGTCGGCATCCGGAGGGGCGGTGGCGGCGCCCATCGCCTCCGACCTGATCCAGGTCTGGCTGAAGACCAACCCATAGGTTGGCCGGGGACCATTCCTACAATCCATCGACTTCCATGGAATCGCCGGCACCCCTTACCGATCGCTATGTGATCAGCTCCCATCTCGCCAGAGGTGGCATGGCTGACGTCTACGAGGGTATGGACACTCTCCTCAACCGCCGGGTGGCGATCAAGGTGCTCCATTCGCAGTATTCGGCGGACGAGGCGTTCGTGAAGCGCTTCCGGCGCGAGGCTCAGGCGGCGGCCAACCTGAGCCATCCCAACATCGTCGGGATTTACGATTGGGGACAGGCCCAGAACACCTACTTCATCGTCATGGAATTGGTGGATGGCCGCTCGCTGCGCGACGTCCTGAAGTCGGAGGGAGCATTGCTCGCCCGCCGCGCGACCGAGATCGCCGCAGAAGTGGCGGCAGCCCTCTCCGTTGCCCATCAGGCGGGGTTGGTCCACCGCGACGTCAAGCCGGGGAACATCCTCCTCGCCAAGGACGGGACGGTGAAGGTCACCGATTTCGGTATCGCCCGGGCATGGGACGACAGCCAGGAGCTGACCCGGACCGGCGCGGTGATCGGCACCGCCACCTATTTCAGCCCGGAGCAGGCCCAGGGTGCGGCCGCCGACGCCCGCAGCGACGTCTATGCAC
>JBOGEU010000775.1:0-1380 GCA_050741995.1 Acidimicrobiia bacterium
CGTCAACAAGGAGTGGCCGGCCACCACGTCGGCGCAGAGGCCGAGATCACGGGCCTCCGCGGCATCCATGCGACGGTTGGTCAGGGCGAATTCCAGGGCACGGGACACCCCGAGGTCGTGCGATAGCCACCAGGTTGTCCCGGAATCGGGTGCCAGCCCGATCGCGGTGAACGCCGAGGTCAGGAAGGCTTCTTCAGCCATTATCCGCACGTCACAGGCGAGAGCGAGGCCCAGCCCGGCTCCGGCCGCCACCCCGTTGATTGCGCCCACCACCGGGACACGGCAGTCGAGGAGCGCCTGCACCGCCGGGTGAAACACATTCTCGAGCAGGGCGGAGAGGTCCGGGCCGTCACCCTCTTCGTAGTCGGCCAGCAGGACGTTCAGATCGGCGCCGGAGCAGAACGCCTTGCCCGCACCGGTGAGGATTGCGGCCCTGCTCTCCCCGCCGGCGCGCTCGAGCGCGAGCCGTAAACCCTTGCTCAGGGAGCTGTCGATGGCGTTGAAACGATCCGGTCGGTTGAGGGTGATGAGGGCGACCTCATCCTCCAAGGCGTACTCGACGCTCATGTTCCTCCTTGGTCGCCAATCCAAACCAGCCCGAAAAGCCAAGCAATGCTGGACTTTTACCCTATCGTTATTCGGCATCGTCGCAACTGTGACGTGGCAAATCGTCGACCCACAAGGAGGGGCCGTGAACAAGTCCGAGATGGCGGACAAACTCGCCAGCAAGGCGGACATCTCCAAGGCCAAGGCTGCGGAGATCATCGACATCATTTTTTCCACGAGAGCGGGCGATGGAATCATCGCCGTGGAACTGGATGCCGGTCGCAAAGTGAACATCACCGGGTTTGGCAACTTCGCCACCAAGCAGCGCTCTGCACGTCAGGGCCGCAACCCGGCCACCGGGGCGACCATCACGATCGCGGCGAAGAGGTATGCCCACTTCTCCGCCTCGAAGGGCCTGAAGGATCGCGTCGCCGAGTAAATGCCCTATTCCGGGATTTGATGGGCCCCGTCGCTGACGGGGCCCATTACTTTGGCCTGACAATGAGTCTCGAGGTTTGGCGACCACCTGTTGCCATCGCCCATCGTGGGAGCCGTCTGTTGTGGCCGGAGAACACGATGGAGGCCTTCTCTCGGGCCGTTTCGCTCGGGTTTCGCCATGTCGAGACCGACATCCGCCTCACCGCCGACGGCGTCCTGGTCTGCATCCACGATCCAACCGTTGATCGGACCACGGAGGGAACGGGGCCCGTCTCGGGGTTCGACTACGAGAGCCTTTCGGCACTGGACGCCGGGTTCCGCCATGGCGGAGCCGGCGGGCATCGGTTCCGGGGCAAGGGGATTCGGGTCCCGACGCTGGAGGAGGTGATCCTGGCC
>JBOGEU010000776.1:0-2703 GCA_050741995.1 Acidimicrobiia bacterium
TGAGGAAGACCAGCGTGGCAACCCCCGCTCCCAGCGGGCGCCTGGAAGAAGCTCGATCTGCGGGATGTGACGCGGCGATGGCGGCATCGTAGGGGGGCCGCTGGCGGATATAGGCTCACGGTGATGAGCCTCCTCTTGGTAGTGGTCGCAGGAGTCCTGGGCGGTCTTGCCGGTGCTCTCCAATCGCAGTTTCTGGGCGTCATGGAGGAGCGGGTGGGCACCCTGGCCTCGACGTTCGTCACCTATGGCAGCGGTGGGCTGGCGATCTCCGGCCTGATGCTGGCCTTGCAGGGAGGGCGTCTCTCCGAGTTGAAGGAGATTCCGTGGTGGGCGTTCACCGCAGGGTTGATGGGCCTGGTGATCGTGGCCACCCTCGGGATCACCGTCTCTCGATTGGGCCTCGCCGGCGGGCTGACACTGTTCACCGGAGCAACATTGGTGTTGGGGGCAGGCATCGAGCACTTGGGGTGGTTCGGCGAGGGAAAGCCGATCGACGGGCCACGGATGCTCGGTATCGCACTCGTCGTCTTCGGCACATGGCTCGTGCTCCGGGGCTGATCAGGCGGCGGCGATCGCCGTCATCGCGGCAATGGCCAGCACGAGGCCGATCAGTTGTCGCTTTCTGAGATGCTCGGCGTTGACCAGCCGCGCCATCGTCACCGTCACCGCGGGATAGAAAGAGGCCGCGACCGCAGCCAGCGCCAGCGACCCGGCGCGGACGGCCAACAAGAGCGCCACGTTGCCGGTGACGTCGAGTAACGCGTTGCCGATCACGATCCACCGGGGAACCGATCGGAATCCGACCAGCTTCCACAGCCCGATCCCGGTCAGGGCCACCACGACGATGACTGTCGAAGCCCGCGAAGTGATCAGGGGAAGGAGGTTCGAATCCGGCGAGGTGAATCGAATGATGGCGGTGAACCCACCGAATCCGAGGCCGGCCGCCACGCCGTAGCCGAGGCTCCCGCGACGGGTCCCGGCCGCGTCGGCCACCCAGGAGCAGAGGGCTACGGCGGGGACGGCCACCAACATGCCCACCCAGGCGAGCGCCGCCGGCCTCTCGCCATCGATGACCGCCACCACCACGGGGACGACCGCAGCCAAAGCGGCGGCGGAGGGAGCGACGGCGGCCGCTTGCCCCCTGCTGAGACCGGCGAACAACGCAACCAGCCCGAACGCTCCCGAGGTCCCGGCGGCCGCTCCGAGGATGAAGTCGGTCACCGAGGCGTCCCCACCCACGGCTGCGGCCGCGATCAGGATCAGCGGGAAGCTGGTCACCCCCGCCCAGAACACGATTGCCGCCGCCGGCGCCCGGCGTGCCCCTTCGCCCCCGAAGAAGTCCGCCAACCCGTAGAGGACCGAGCTGAGCCCCCCGAGCAGGACCTCCACTTAGTCGGCGACCCCGTGGAGATTCATCGAATGGAGCACGTAGCGAATCGACGAGGCCGCGTCCTCCAGGTCCTCTCTGTCGACCGATGTGGCGGCGTTGGCGAAATCGAGGTCGTGCACCCCGTCGATCGGGACCAGGTGGATATGCATGTGGGGCACTTCGAGGCCCGCGATCATGAGCCCGACCCTCGTCGGCTGGAAGGCCAGTTGCTGCGCCTTGCCGATGTGCTGGGAGACCTCGAAGAGATGGTCCCTCAGATCGGGGGGGCACTCGAACCAGTGGTCGATCTCGTCACTGGGAACCACCAGGGTGTGGCCCCGTCGCAACGGGTTGATCGACATGAAGGCGACACAGCGATCGTCCTTCCACACGAAGGTGGCAGGGATCTCACCTTCGATGATCCGTGTGAACAAAGTCGCCATTGCCCGGAGGTTATCCGGCGGGGTCGGCGGCACTCGCAGCCGCCTCAACCGGCGAGAACCAACTCGAGAAGCTGACCGGTGGTGGTTACGTAGATCTCGCCTGTCCCGTCGATCCCGAACCCGGTGACCTGGCCGGGTACCCCTACCTGCTCGGTCCAGTCTCGCGTGTCGGTTGCCTCGCCATCCGCATGACGAAGGCTGCGCAGGTAGCCGCCGCAGTAGTCCGAGTAGAAGTAGTGACCGTTGAGCTGCGGGATCGAAGGCCCGCGATAGACGATCCCGCCGGTGATCGAGCAGGTGCCAGCATCCCCGTGCTCCACCTCCAGCACCGGGACCACCTGACCGGTGGTGTCACAGTCCGATGGCGGGTCGAAGCAGTGAAGGCCCTCGGTGATCGGCCAGCCGTAATTCCGGCCGGCCTCCAACGGCTCGGAGACATTGACCTCCTCGAAGGCGTTCTGCCCGACATCGGCGATGTAAATGGTCGTGTCATCTATCCAGAACCGCCAGGGGTTGCGCAGACCCATGGCGTATTTCCTCGGATTCGGCTCCTCGGCGGTGGCATCCATGATCACCAACCCGCCAAGCAAGGTGTCGGGGTTCTGCCCGTTCCCGAAGCGGTCTCCTGCGCCGCCGCCGTCGCCGAGGCCGAGGAGGAGCTCCCCGCTGGGGAGGAACTGCAGCATGCCTCCGTTGTGATTGGCCGCGGGCTGATCGACCTGGAGCATGACCCGCTCACTGCCGGGGTCGGCCTGGTCGGGTGCGGTGAGCAGGAACTCGGAGACGACGGTGTCGCCGTCGTTGTCCGAGTAGTGGAGATAGAACCGGGTCATGTCCTCGGGGTGGAGGGCGATCGAGAGCAGGCCCTGCTCCCCGCTGTCGCGAACCTGA
>JBOGEU010000777.1:0-5523 GCA_050741995.1 Acidimicrobiia bacterium
GCCTTCGCTTGATCGCGGCGGGAGATGCCCCGTCGGATGAGAGCACCGTCGCCAGGGGCCTCGAAGAGGCCAAGGCGTACATCGGCGAGTTGATCGATCTCCAGGACGAGTTGACCTCCAAGGTGGAGAAGAAGGAAGTCGAGTGGCCGATCGCCGTCGACTACTCCGACGAGATCTACCAGAAGGTGAGCGCGATCGCGGAGCCGAAGCTCGGCTCGGTGGTCACCATTGCCGACAAGCAGGAGCGCAATGCCGCAGAGGACGATGTCCTGGAGGCCGTCGTTGCCGAGCTGGGTCTTGCCGAGGACGACGACGAGAGTCGTGCCCAGGCGAAACGCGCCTTCAAGTCGGTCCTCAAGGACCTGATGCGCAAGCGTGTGGTCGAGGATGGCATACGTCTCGACGGTCGGGGCCCGACCGATATCAGGCCGCTCAGCGCCGAGGTCGGCGTGGTGGCCAGGACCCATGGATCCGGTCTCTTCCAGCGAGGTGAGACCCAGGTCCTCAACTTGACCACACTCGGCATGTTGAAGATGGAGCAGATGCTGGACACCCTCGCCCTGGAGGACTCCAAGCGCTACATGCACCACTACAACTTTCCTCCGTTCTCGACGGGAGAGGCCGGGTTCATGCGTGGCCCCAAGCGGCGTGAGATCGGCCACGGGGCGCTGGCAGAGAAGGCAGTCCTCCCTGTCATCCCGACCGAGGAGGAGTTCCCCTACGCCCTCAGGCTCGTGTCCGAGGTCCTGTCCTCGAACGGCTCGACATCGATGGCCTCGGTCTGCGCATCGTCGCTGTCGCTGATGGACGCCGGGGTGCCGATCGCGGCGCCGGTCGGCGGCATCGCCATGGGCCTCATCCATCGGGACGGGAAGTACGTCACCTTGACCGACATTCTCGGAGCCGAGGACGCGCTGGGTGACATGGACTTCAAGGTGGCGGGAACCAGGGACGTGATCACCGCCCTGCAGCTCGACACCAAGTTGGAGGGCCTTCCCTCGGAGGTGCTGGCCGACGCGCTGAATCAGGCGAAGGTCGCCCGGCTGGCCATCCTGGACAAGATGGCCGAGGCCATCTCCGAGCCACGGGCGGAGATGAACGAGTTCGCTCCGCGCATCGAGTCGATCGAGATCCCGAAGGACAAGATCGGCGAGGTGATCGGCCCCAAGGGCGCCGTCATCCGTGAGCTCGAAGAGGTCACCGGAGCCGCCATCGAGATCGAGGAGACCGATGGGAAGGGCATCGTGCGCATCGCGTCCTCCGACAGCTCCGCATTGGCTGCCGCCAAGGAGAAGGTGATGCAGATCGCATTCCCGCCCGAAGTCGAGTTGGGGACCGAATACGAGGGCAAGGTGGTCAACATCACCAAGTTCGGCGCATTCGTGAACATCCTTCCCGGGCGTGACGGCCTGCTCCACATCTCACGTCTCGACGGCTCCAAGCGAGTCGAGCGGGTCGAGGACTACCTGACCGACGGTCAGGTGCTGAAGGTGCGTGTCCGGGAGATCGATCGGGGCAAGGTCAGCCTCGAGCTGGTCGAGCCGCTCGAAGGCGCCACGCTGCCCGAGTCCGAGGCCCCCAAGCAGGGCGGAGGCGACGGCGAGCGCCGCCGTGACAACGGCGGTCGTGATGGTCGCGACCGCGGTCGTGGCAGCCGTGACCGTGAAGGTGGCCGTGGGCGAGATCGGGATCGTGATCGCGACCGTGATCGCGACCGTGATCGGGATCGAGACCGCGCCAAGGAGGCGCAGCCGGCGGTCGGCGGTGACCGGCGCCGGGTGGCTCAGAGCTTCGACGAGGTCTTCGACGAGCTCGGCAACAAGCAGTCCTGAAAACACGTCGTTGAGCTGAGAAGGGACGGGGGATTGCCCCTGTCCCTTCTCCTTTGCAGCCGTAGAGTATGAGGGGAACGGCTGATCAGGGGGCAGGAATGGCGGTTGAGACACATGGGACCGTGCAGATGCGCGGTGAATCGGGCCCGGGGATCCCGGTAGACATCCAAGCCGAAGGACCACATCTGCGGCTTCTCTCCGGCACGGATGCGATCGGGGATTGGGACGTCGGCGCGATCGGGATCCAATCGTTGAACGATGGATTTGCGATCAGGGCGGAGGGGGAGGAGCTCATCCTCAAGACCGAAGATGACGTCGCCATCGCCCAGGAGCTCGGGATCGCTGCCGGCTCGCTTCGCCTGGTGCGGATGGTGGCCGCCTCGCAGAAGCCCGAGGAGCGCATTCCGCCACCCGAGCCCACGCCCCCTAAGTCGAACATCGGGGCCATCGTCTATGCCCTGGGTGGAGTTCTCGTCCTGTCGGGCGGCTTCTTCCTCCGGGAGGACCCGACCATGACTGCAGTGAGCAGATCCGCGTCCGAGGGGCTCCAAGCCGGGGGTCGGTTCTGGCTCGCCTTCGTCATCGGTGGGTTGCTCATGGCCGGTACTGCCTTCGCCCTCGCCGTCGGCGCCCGGTGGGCGAGGGCTGTCGCCGTCCTGGCCCTGGTCGGTCTCGTAGTCGTCTTCGGGATCGCCGCCCAGAGCGCCACACCCGAAGCAGGCTTCCTGCTGGCCTATGGGTTCATCGCCGGCGGGATCGTCGTTGGCGTGGCGGTGCTCGTCGGGGGGAGCCTCGGCGACAACGAGTAGGTGCCGGTAACTTCAACTCGTGCCGGAGCTGCCTGACATCGTGGTCTATCTCGAGGCCCTCGAGCGGCGTGTCCGGGGACAGACCGTTCGGAGCGTGCGCGTTGCCTCCCCGTCGGTGCTCCGCACCTTCGATCCTCCATACGACGCTCCAGTCGGCTTGCGTGTCGAGACGTTGCAGCGGGTTGGCAAGCGAATCGTGCTCGGCTTCGAAGGCGACCTGTTCCTTGTGATCCATCTCATGGTCGCCGGCCGTCTCCGATGGGAGACGCCACTCAAGTCGATCCCGAAGAAGGTGGGGCTGGCCGCCATCGACTTCGACGACGGGTCGCTCATCCTCACCGAGCAGGGCACCAAGAAGCGCGCCGGGATCTGGGTGATCCGAGGGCTCGATGGTGTGGCGGAGCTCGATCGTGGGGGAGTGGAGCCGTTGGAGGTGAGTGTCGAGGAGTTCGCCACGGCCCTGAGGAGCGAGAATCGGACGCTGAAGCGGGCGCTCACCCATCCTCGGATCTTCTCCGGGATCGGCAACGCATATTCGGACGAGATCTTGTGGTCCGCCCAGCTGTCCCCGGTGAAGAGAACCGGGAAGATGACAGATGCCGAAGTGGAGCGTCTCCATCGAGGGGTGGTCGAGTCCTTGACCGAGTGGACCCAGCGGCTGCGTGACGAGGTGGGTGAGGGCTGGCCGACCAAGGTCACGGCGTTTCGTGACGACATGGCGGTCCACGGGAAGTATGGCGAGCCGTGTCCGCGTTGTGGCTCGAAGGTGCAGCGCATCGTCTACGCCGACAACGAGACCAATTACTGCGCCAGTTGCCAGACCGAGGGCAAGCTGCTCGCCGACCGCTCCTTGTCCCGACTGCTCAAGGACGACTGGCCGAAGACAATCGAGGAGTTGGAGGAAGGGTGAGGACTTGTCATCGAACATATGTTCGATAACATGCCAGCTTGGCCAGCACCATCACACCCCATCTCGATATCGAGGAACGAGAGGAGGGGTATCTCCGTCTCCAACCCGGCCGGGTGACCGAGTTGGTCGGTGTCCCCGGCACCGGGCTCACCCGGCTCGGCCTCCGTCTCCTCGCCGAGCCGTCACAACTCGGTCCGGTGGTTGCCCTCGACACCAGGGGGTGGATCTCGCCCGAGGCGGCCTGGGAGACGGGTGTGGTCCCCGAGAGCCTGGTCATCGTCCGTTGTGACCAGCCAGCCATCTGGCCCAAGGTGACAGCCGCCCTGCTCGAAGGGGTTCGCGCCCTATACGCCGAGGTGCCGGCCGGTGCCCGGGATCGAGATCTGCGTCGTCTCGCCGCTCTGGCCAGGGCGAGGAGGGTGGCGGTGGCGATGCGACCCATGGGCGACGGTCTGCCCTCGGGTGTCGCCCATCTCCGGCTGAGAGCCCTCGGTGTCACCTGGGAGGGAGCCGACCGGGGTCATGGCCGCTTGAAGCGGCGACGTCTGGTGCTGGAGGCGTCCGGGAAGGGCGCGGCGGGGGTGAGCCGGAGATTCGAGGTGGAGGATGAAGGTTCGGACGATGTGCGTGTGGTTTCCGATGTGGTCTTTGGGGAGACCGGACGCGCCGCCGGATGAACCACTGCTGATCGTCGATGAGCGAGTGGCGGCGGCCACCGGCGATGTGCTGGCGGCCGGGGTCGGCTTGGGCATGCCCCGGCGTGAGGCCGAGGCGCTCGCTCCCTTTGCCACCGTCCTGACCCGCGACCCAGGGGAGGAGGCACGGCGATTCGAGCCGGTGGTGGAGACGATCGAGGATCTGATCCCCAGAGTCGAGGTGGTTGCGCCCGGTCTGGTGTTCGTCCCTATCACCGGGGCGGTTCGCTTCTATGGGGGCGAGGAGCCCCTGGCCCGGCAGGTGGCCACGATGTTGGATGCGAGCGTCGGCCAGGATCGAGGTGGTCAAGGGCTGATCGGGGTCGCCGATGGGCCTTTTGCCGCTCGCTGGGCCGCTGCCTCCACGAGTGTGGGCCAGCCCATGGTGGTGACGGACACGATCGGCTTTCTCTCCCGGCTCGACCTGGCGGCGCTCAGGGAGAGTCTCGATGCCGACGAGCTGATCGACACCTTCCGCTGGCTCGGGGTGTCCACGTTGGGAGAGCTTGCCAGTCTTCCCCGTGACGCCCTCGCCACCCGATTCGGGAGCCCGGGCTTGCTCGCTCACCGTCTGGCCAGCGGCGAGGATCGTTTGGTCGACTCCCGGGAGGTCCCTCCCGATCTGGCCGTCGACGCCGTCTTCGAGGAGCCACTGGAGAGTCTCGACGCGGTCGCCTTCGCGGCCCGCGCCCTCGCCGAGAGACTGCTGAGAGGGCTCAGGGTTTCAGGGGTTGCCCCCCATCGGGTCGCGATCCTGGCCGAGGCGGCAGCCGGTGAGCCGAGGGAGCGAATCTGGCGCTCGGCAGACCCTTTCACCGAGAAGGCACTGTCGGATCGGGTGTGGTGGCAGTTGCGGGCCTGGGTCGAGTCCGGTGGAATCCCCGGTGGCATGACCCGGCTTCGCATCGCACCCGCCGACCTCTCCGACGAAGGGCGGCAACTCGGCCTCCTCCAGGACGAGGCATCGAGGATCGAGACCGAGCGGGCACTGGCCCGGGCTCAGGCGCTGCTCGGCTCCGACCGCGTCCTCCAGGGACGGGCCCAGGGAGGGCGGATGCCACAGGAGAGGGTGGCCTGGTCACGTTGGGGCGAGCCGCCCGCGGATCACGTGCGCGATGTCTCGGCCCCCTGGCCCGGGGCCACTCCCTCGCCCAGCCCCGCCCTGGTCCCGCCCCGTCTCGAACCGCTGGACGTGGAGTGGGACGGTGGGATGCCGACCCGGATCCGGCTCGGCACCCGCTGGGAGCCGGTCCTCACCTGGAGCGGGCCATGGCGGC
>JBOGEU010000778.1:0-10134 GCA_050741995.1 Acidimicrobiia bacterium
AGGTGGCTCTGTTCTGGAAGCGAGTGCTGAAACGAGTCGACATGACCTCACGAACGATTTTTTGCCTCGTCGAGCCGGAGAGCTGCTTCGTCGGGTTCCCGGCCGAGCTGGTCCTCGCCGCCGATCGCAGCTACATGCTCGACGGCCCCTGGTCGGGCGGGGAGGAGCTCGCCGGGATCATGCTCACCCGGTCTTCGACCGGGCTGTTGCCGATGGCCAACGACCTGACCCGGCTCGAGACCCGGTTCTGGGGTGACGATGCAGGTCTCAAAACAGCCCTGAGCGCCGTCGGTCATCGTCTCGCTGCCGGTGATGCGAGCGAGGCGGGCCTGGTCACCGACATCATGGACGACATCGACTGGGAGGACGAGCTGAGGGTGACGATCGAGGAGAGGGCCTCATTCTCACCCGATGGCTTGACCGGCATGGAGGCCAATCTCCGCTTCCCGGGGCCGGAGACCATGGAGACCAAGATCTTCGGCCGGCTCACCGCCTGGCAGAACTGGGTGTTCGCGCGGCCCAATGCCTCGGGCGAGGACGGTGCGTTGCGGCGTTACGGCACCGGGATCAGGCCCGAGTACGACAAGAGGAGAGTGTGATGACCGTGGAGTTGGTCGACTACGACTTGCTGATCCCCAACAACGTGGGTCTGGCCGGAGACCCGAAGTTGCGCCGCGCGCTCGAGCAGTGGCACCCGGGTTACATCGACTGGTGGATGTCCATGGGCCCCGACGGCTTCCAGATGGCCGATGTCTGGCTGCGAACGGCGGTCAGCGTCGAGAAGGAGGGCTGGGCGAAGTTCGACTACGTCAAGATGCCCGAATACCGATGGGGGATCCTGCTCGCACCCCAGGTCGACGGTCGCACCATCCCTTGTGGAGAGCATGTCGGCGAACCGGTGTGGACCGAGGTGCCCGGTCCCTACCGTGCGATGCTGCGCCGTCTCATCGTCATCCAGGGCGATACCGAGCCGGCCTCGGTCGAGCAGCAGCGTCATCTCGGCTCGACCGCTCCCTCCATCTACGACATGCGCAACCTGTTCCAGGTGAACGTGGAAGAGGGGCGCCATCTGTGGGCGATGGTCTACCTGCTTCAGAAGTACTTCGGAAGGGACGGGCGGGAAGAGGCCCAGGAGCTTCTGCAGCGACAATCGGGAAGCGACGAGAAGCCCCGGATGCTTGGTGCGTTCAACGAGGCAACCCCCGATTGGCTCTCCTTCTTCATGTTCACCTACTTCACCGACCGCGACGGGAAGATGCAATTGGAGGCGCTGGCCCAATCCGGTTTCGACCCACTCTCCCGGACTTGCCGATTCATGCTGGCCGAAGAGGCCCACCACATGTTCGTGGGCTATGCCGGTGTCAAGCGGATCGTGGAGCGGACCGCCCAGGCGATGACGGACGGCGGCGTCGAGGACCCCTACGACGCGGCGGCGGTGCGCCGCCTCGGCGTGATCGACCTTCCCGCCATACAGCGCAAGACCAACCTCCATTTCTCGCTGACGCTCGATCTATTCGGATCGGAGGAGTCGACCAACGCCGCCAACTTCTTCAACTCCGGGGTCAAGGGCCGCTTCCACGAAGACCGCTTGCAGGACGATCACCGTCTCGTAGACGACACGTACCCGGTGATGAAGGTGGTCGGCGGAGAGCTGCGCCAGGTCGACGTCCCGGCGTTGAACGGGCTGAATGCCCGGTTGAGGGATGACTTCATCGAGGATTGCCAGGCCGGGATCGCCCGCTGGAACAACGAGCTGGCCGAGCGAGGCATCGCCTTCCGCATCGAGTTGCCCCATGTCGCCTTCAACCGGCACATCGGCGAGTTCGCCGAGATCTCGGTCGCCCCCGACGGGCGACTGATCTCCGCTGCCGATTTCGAGGCCAATCGGGGCAACTGGTTGCCCACGTCGGACGACCAGGCCTACATCGAGAGCTTGATGCGGCCCGAGCTGGAGCCGGGAAGGTTCGCAGGGTGGATCGCCCCGCCGTCACGGGGCATACAGGGCAAGCCCACCGACTTCGAGTACGTGAGGCTGCCATGACCCAGAGCGCCGCCGCCCGGGCGCGCACCGAGGACCGTCGTGCCGCCCTGATCCGGGCGGCATACGAGGTCATGGCCCGGGACGGGGTGCATCGTGTCCCGCTGCAGCAGATCGCAACCGAGGCCGGAGTGTCCAAGGGGCTCCTGATCTATCACTTCCAGACCAAGGACGGGCTGGTCCTTGCGGCCCTGGAGTGGGTGCTGGAGGCGACGGAGGCCCGGATCCGCTCGATGCTCGCCGCAGCCGACGACCCGGCCCACGCCATCTCCAACGTCGTCGACGCCATCTGGTGGAAGCCGGAGGCGAATCGCGATTTCTTCCGGTTCTATCTCGACGGGGTCGAGCACCAGGCGCGTTCCCCGGAGTTCGACGAGTTCGCCGGGAAAGGCCGCTCGATCATCAACAGCTTCTATCGAGAGGTGATCGTCGCCGGGGTGGGTGCCGGCGTGCTCCATGTCGAGGATCCGACGCGGGCGGCGATCCAGATGAGGGCGGTGATCGAGGGCATGTTCCTGCAATGGCTCCAAACCGGCGACTGGCGAGCCAACCACGGCCATTTCAAGGAGATGTGCCGTGAGGCGCTGCTCGAGACTCTCGGCGCCGGGGCGCCGGGCCCGGCCAGGGGCCGGTGACACCGTCCCGGACGGCAACGGCAGAGCGCTAACTTGAGGGCCGAGTGAGCAGCCCGCGGTCATGATCGAGGTCGATCCCCATCTGTTCGTGATCTTCGGAGGGACCGGTGACCTGGCCCACCGCAAGCTGCTCCCGTCGTTGTACCGGCTCATCAGTGACGAACAGATGGGCGAGCGCTGCGTTGTCCTCGGAGTCGCACGACAGGACATGACAGACCAGGCCTACCGGAAATGGGGCGTGGAGGCGCTCGTCGCCAATGGCCTCAGCGACGAGGCGGCGGCAAATTGGTGCGGGAGCAACCTCTACTACCAGGCCATCGGAGACGGGCCGGCCGGTTACGCCGAGATGGCGAACACGATCGGGAGCATCGAGTCGGAGCGCGGGCTGCCGGGCAATCGGGTCTTCTACCTGGCGATCCCGCCCCGGGCGTTCGCCGCCACCATCGAGGGCCTGGGCGGCTCCGGGCTGAACCGGGGCCCGGGCTGGACGCGGGTCGTCGTCGAGAAGCCGTTCGGAACCGATTTGGAGACGGCGCGTCAGTTGAACCAACTGGTGCTGACCCACTTCGACGAGTCACAGATCTATCGCATCGACCACTACCTGGGCAAGGCGACGGTTCAGAATCTCCTCACTTTTCGCTTCACCAACCCCATGTTCGAGCGTCTTTGGAATCGGGACCGTGTCTCGCATGTCGAGATCACTGTTGCCGAGGACCTGGGGATCGGGTCCCGAGCCGGGTACTACGACCACGCAGGGGTCATCCGAGACATGGTGCAGAACCATCTCACCCAGCTCCTGGCGTTGGTCGCGATGGAGCCTCCCAACGTGTTCAACGCCGACCAGATCCGCGATGAGAAGGTCAAGGTGATCAATGCGGTGGCGGCGATCGAAACGGACAACGTGGTCTACGGCCAGTACGACACGGGCAGTTTCGACGGATCGGCCGTGCCCGGATATCGCGAGGAGAAGGGAGTCGAACCCGACTCGGTCACCCCGACCTTTGTCGGGATGAAGCTCTACGTCGACTCCTGGCGATGGGAGGGGATTCCGTTCTATCTCCGAACCGGGAAGCGCCTCCCGACGCGCATCACCCACATCGCGGTCACCTTTCGCGAGCCCGCCCTGTGTGTCTTCCACGGGCGTCGGGACGACTGCGTCCACGAGCCCGATGTCTTGTTGATCATCCTCGAGCCCGACGAGGGCTTCTCGCTCAGGTTCAACGTGAGGTCGCCCGAGGATGAGGCGCGGATCGACGCCCAGTCACTGCATTTCCGCTATTCGGACGTCTACGGGCGGTTGCGTGACGCCTACCAGACCCTGATCCTCGACATCCTCGAAGGCGACCAGACGCTGTTCGTCCGGGCGGACGAGGTGGAGGCCTCCTGGCGTGTCTATGACCCGCTTCTCGACAAGCGCTCGGAGCCCATCCGGTATGCGGCCGGCACCTGGGGGCCGCCCGAGATGGACCAAGGGGTGCCGGTGGGTGGCCGGAATTGGATGCACCGGCGAGGGTCGGGCCCGTTGTCGGCCCGCGACTGAGCCCCAACGCTCAGCCCGGGGAACGGGGAGACCACAACGGGTAGTCGATGCCGGCCATGCGATTGATGATGAAGCCCTGAACCGTGAGCAACCCCACCGCCAGCATGAGCACGGCGAGTTGTCCCGGGGTGCGGAGGATGCCAAGCGACACGATGAGGGTGGTCGCGCCGGCCGGAGGGTGGGGCACCCGAAGCCAGACCATGAGTCCCGAAGTCAGGCCCAGCGAGACTGCGGCGGCTCCGATCCGGGCCGCGGTCATCCCGCCGGTCAAGGCGGGAGCGGCCTCGGTGAGCCCGAACCAGACCAGCGACAGATATCCGGCGACTGCCCCGATGAGGTGGCCGAAAACAGTGTTGCGGGGGGCGGCGGAGGCCGCCGTGGGCGTGTAGAAGAAGAGGAAAGCGGTCGGTCCCAGCGAGGGGAACACGAACGGGCTCCCCGTGACCCAGGCGGCGGCCGCCATAACACCGATGGAGATGACCCCGTTGACGAGGGCGAAGAGACCCATCACGGCGGTCGATGAATGGCGCTCGACCAGGGCGGGCACCCGCAGGCGACGGGCGAGCCCGAGGACGATCGCATTCATCTGACCGCCGATCGGGCCGTTGCCCGGTTTGTGCTCAGCCACGACGGAGATAGCGGTAGAACAGCATCGAGCCGAGGGCCAGGACCACCGACACCGCGGTGGCCGACCATGCCAGCCCGGCTTCGTGGTCGAGCAGCCCTTCGACTGCCACTGCCAGTAGGAAGACCTGGAGACTGACGAGGAGGATGATGTAGACGAGGACCGCCGTGCTCACCTGAACCGAGCGTCTTCGTCTCATGCTCCGGCGGCTTCCACCCCGAGCGCCCAAACCGTCCCGTCACGAATCTCGACGTCGATTCGCCCCAATGGCCGATCCGGGGGCCCGGACACCGGTTCCCCGCCCAGGTCGAAGACACCCTCATGACAAGGGCATTCCAGATGCCCGCTCTCCGGGGCCCAGTAGACGACACAGCCGAGATGGGTGCACTTCTGGCTGAAGCCGAGCACCACGTCCGTCTCTGGCCGGATCAAGATCGCCGGGTCATCGGGGGAGGGGTACTCGAAGAGAAGGCTCCCTCCGACGGGAACCATGTCGAGAGCGGCGATCTCACGCTCGGCGCCCCGGTTCACGCTGCGCAGCGATGCCCACAGGCTGACCATCGCGCTGCTCCCGGCAACCGCCACCGAGGCGGCCACCAGGAATCGGGCGAATTCGCGCCTGGTGACCAGGTCCTCGCCCTCGGAGCTGTAAGGGAAGTCCCGGCGCCAGACCGGGGGCTCGCCGGACGCGGTCATCGGCCTTGCTCCAACCCGAAGGGATCGTCCAGCCAGTGAGTGGGCTGGCGACCGATGGTCACTTCGACGGTGCCGGGGCGGTCGGCGACGATGGCAACCTTCGTCCGAACCTCCTGATTGCCGAACCTCCAGTCGCGGACCAGAGAGCCGCGTCTGGTCCGCTCGAACTCCTCGGCGGAACCGTACCAAAGCGCCTCGGAGGGACAGACCGAGGCGCACATCGGCTTCAGGCCCTCCGAGGTGCGGTCGTAGCACATGTCGCATTTCATCATTTGGTCGAAGTCGGATACGTACTTGGGGATGCCGAAGGGGCAGGCGTAGACACAGTTGGAGCAACCGATGCAGCGTGGCTTCAACGAGGACTGGACCACGCCGTCCTCGTTCTGCTTGATGGCGTCGGCCGGGCACACCTCGGCGCAGGTGGGGTCCTCACAATGCATGCAGACCATGGGGAGCGTCTGGGTGGTGCTGGCCCTGTCAACGGTGTCGAGATGGATCAGGGAGACCCCGCGGTGGGTATCGCACTCGGCGCAGGCCTGGACACATGCCATGCAACCGATGCAACGGCTGTGGTCCACGGCGAACACCGCGGTTGCCGGGTCGATCATCATTGTCATGGGCGGTCACCACCGTGCAAGGTGAGATCACGGTCGTCACGCACGTCGCCCCGGCCCTCGGCCTTCTCCACTCTCACCGCCGACACCTTGAACTCGGGGATGCCCGAAATCGGGTCGATCGCCCGCTTTGTGAGCAGGTTCACAGACTCGTTGCCCGGCCAGTGATAAGGGACGAACACCGTGTCGGGCCGGATGGTCGCCACCACCTTGGCCGGGACGGTCATCGACCCTCGTCTCGATGTGAGGCGCACCATGTCGCCATCGGTCACCCCGAGCGTCTCGGCCAGCCTGGGGTGGATCTCGCACAGCGGCCGGGGATACTGGTCGACCAGTGCCCCGATCCGCCTTGTCTGGGCGCCGGAGAGATACTGGCTGATCACCCGCCCTGTCGTCAGATAGACCGGGTACTCGTCGTCGGGCACCTCGGATGACTCGCGCCATGGCGTCGGGACGAACCGGGCCCGCCCATCGGGATGATAGAAGTGGCCGCCTTCGAACAGGCGCCGGGTGCCGGGATGACCCTCCTCGGGGCACGGCCAGAAGACTCCCTGCTCGTCGACGACCCGCTGCCAGGTGATCCCGCTGTAGTCGGCGGTTCCCCCTTTCGATGCGACGCGCAACTCCTCGAACATCTCCTCGGTGTTGGAGTAGGGGAAGTAATGGCCCTTTCCCAGGCGGCGAGCGAGGTCGCAGATGATCTCCCAGTCCCGCCGGGCATTGCTCGGCGGCGGAACTGCCTCGTTGATCTTCACCACCCGGCCCTCGAGAGTGGTGACGGTGCCCTCGTCCTCCTCGTGAAGCGACCCGGGAAGGACGACGTCGGCGTGCGCCGCAGTCTCGGAGAGGAAGAAGTCGATCACGGTGTAGTGCTCGAGGCGGGCCAGGGCCTGACGGGTGAAATTGGCGTCCGGGAGCGACACCAGCGGGTTGAAGCAGATCGAGAGCAGGCCCTTGATCTCCCCGGCGTGGATCGCATTCATGATCTCCTGGGCGGTCATGCCCTTGCCCGGGATCTCAGAGGTCTCACAGCCCCAGACCGAGGCGATGTACTCGCGATGCTCGGGGTTGGAGATGTCGCGGTTGCCGGGGAGTTGATCGCATTTGTGACCGTGCTCGCGGCCTCCCTGGCCGTTGCCTTGCCCGGTGATGGTGTTCACCCCGCATCCCGGCTTTCCGTACTTCCCTGTGGCCAGGCCGAGGTTTATGCAGGCCAGGACGTTGTCGACTCCCTTGGTGTGGTGCTCGATGCCCCTGGCGTGGAGGAGCATCCCGGTGGCAGACGCGCCCCAGAGCTCGGCAGCCTGCTCGATCCGGGCCGCCGGCACCCCGGAGATCGCTTGGGCCCATTCGGGCGTGGCCCCGGCGACGGCCGCGGCCGCCTCTTCGAACCCGGTGGTGTGGGCGGCGATGAAATCGTGGTCGAGCCAGTCCCGGCGGATCAGGATGTGGAGGATGGCCGACAGCACCGCCAGATCGGTCCCCGGCCGCAATCCGAGGAAGACATGGGCGGTGCGGGCGGCCGGTGTGACCCGGGGGTCCATCACGATCAACTTCGCCCCACGATCCTTGGCCCTCCAGATGTAACTGGTGGTGATCGGGGCGCACTCGGCGATGTTGGCCCCGGCCACGAACACGACCTCGGCCAGCGGTATGTCGGACCACGGGTTCGCCGCCCGGTCGATGCCGAGAGCCTTCTTCCCGGCCGCCCCGGCCGAGACCATGCAGAGACGGCCGTTGTAGTCCAGATTGGCGGTGCCGACCGCCAGGCGGGCGAACTTGCCCATCAGGTAGGACTTCTCATTGGTGATCGAGACTCCGGAGAGCACCGCGAACGAGTCGGGGCCGTACTGTCCCTGGATGCGACGGATCTCGGAGGCGGTTCGGTCGAGGGCGTGATCCCAGGCGACCGGTCGAAATCCGTCCGGAGATCCGGGGTCGCGCTCCATGGGCTCGAGCAGCCGGTCGGGATGACTGCCTTGCAGGTAGCGCTTGACCCCCTTGGGGCAGAGTTTGCCTTCGTTGAACGGGAAGTCGTAGCGGGGCTCGAAGCCGACAACACGATCGTCTCGCACCTTGAGCTTGATGCCGCACTGCTGACCGCAGAAACAGCAATGGGTGTCGACGACGCGGTCGACCTCGACGTCACTGTCCCAGCCGCCCGGGGGTACCCGGTTGAGATGCGGCCCATAGCGCTCGATCAGTGCCGCTTCGCTGAGGGGCGGCTCCGCCATCAGCCGAATCCACCCACCCGATCGCTTTGGCTCAGGCCCACCAGCTTCCGGCGGCATCGGGGGCAGACGTCCTGATAGTTGGGCCCTTCCGCCGTGGAGTAGTCGAAGCCCATTTGGGGCAGGACCTCTTTGAGGTCTTGCATCTGGAGTTTCGAGGCGAACGGCTCACCGCATTCGACGCAGATCTGGGGGCCGCTGTCTTCGCCTGCCTGCTTGTAGAACGCCACGCCCAGGTTGGCGGGGCGTTGCAGGATGTGGAACAGCTTCCCGAACGGGATGTACAGCAGGCCGAGGACCACGGTCAGGGCGTGGACCGTGTTCAGGAACGAGTAGAAGCGACCACCCATCCACATGCTGGAGGCAGTGAGCATCAGACCCGTCACCGATACCGCGAACAGGCCGGCCAAAGCGGCAAAGTCTCCGCCCCGCTCCAGGGCGAGTGCTCCACGGTCGCGGAGACGTCGCAGCAGGAATATGGCGACGCCGGCGATCACGAGGACGGCTGCGATGTTGAGCAGATGGAAGACGAGCCAGCCGAGCACACTGCGTGAGTCGAATGTGATCGTCGCCAAAGGCCCGAGATAGGCGAGATAGGTACGGCCCGTCTGGTCGGCCGACTCGAAATGGACCCATCCGAACGTGAGGGGGAAGGTGACCAATGCGGCCAGGACACAGCCCCAGAACAGAAGCTGGTGGGCCACCCATCGGATCCGGGAGCGGGGGGCGATGAACCGCTGCAGCGCGAGGTTGGTGACCAGCATTCCTGCCAACGACACCAGGTTCGACCCGAATCGGCCGCGGGCGCGCAGCGCCTCCCAGCCTCTTCGATTGAGTCGTGCCGTGGGGGGTCGGCGCAGCCAGACGGTGTAGCGGTAGACGGTGGCGAACACCGCGAGCAGCGTTCCGAAGAGATATGGGGCGAGGGCGGCGTCGAACCAGCGCAAGCCTTCCGATCCCACATAAACGACCACGAGGAGAGCCAGGACTGCCACCGTGCCGGCGCTCACGCCTCGCCGGTCGAGCCTGGTCGTGGCCGGCCGTTCCATCGCCCGGACCCTAGTGCACCGACCCCCAAGTCCCGCAGAGCCCATCGACCACCGCATTCGATTGGGACCTTCGGCCCTACCTCGTCTCGATGTTCAGTTGTTCAGTAGAGAACTGATGAATATCAGCTTCCAGCGCCGCACCGAACGGGGAATCCAATAATGACCCAGACCAAGACCATTCTCCCCCGCACGACGGATTCGGAGCGACCTGCCGCCCCGCCGCCTCATCCCCATTACACATTGGGGACCTTGGTCGCCCTGGGGATCGTCGGGACTCTGGCCGCGGTGGCCCTCGGCATCGCCGCCCTGATGATCACTGCCAACCGCAACTCGGTGGACGACACATTGGTGGCGGAGAGAGTCGACACCTATCTGGGCACCGCAGGGGTGTCGGGGTCGCTCGGCGAGCTCCCAGAAGACGTGGTGCCCACCCTCGTGCCCAAGGAACAGCTCCCGCTCGTCCCCGCCGACGAGGTGAACGTCGCGGTTGCGCCCCAGATACCGCCGGCATCGGGTCGGACCACACCGGCGCTGGTCGAAGCCCACTTCGAGGTCGTCGAGGGCATCACCAGGATCGACCCGGTCAACGGGATCGAAACCGAGACATGGGGGTATCGACTGCTCGACGGCCCGGACGGGTTGGTGATCGGCACACCGGGACCTGTGATCCGGGCCCGGGTTGGCGACCTGCTGCGCTTCACCATCA